>CAZIWQ010000816.1:0-3763 GCA_964542355.1 uncultured Armatimonadia bacterium | reverse complement strand
GCCGCCGGTGCGGCGGGGAAGGCTTGCGCCGGTGCACGTGCGTGCGCGGGACTGAAAGAGGCGACCCGCTGCGTCCAGCAGGTGGCCGGCGGACTGCGCTGCAGCGGACAGATGGCGGGCGCGGGCGCCGGCACCGGGATGGGTACCGGCGCCACCAACCTCTCAGGCACGGAGCCGCCGCCGCCCGGAACACCCGCCGCCAGCCTCTACGCCCCTCGCACCGCCTCCGCCACGGGGGACCTGAAACGCGTGGCCGGGGCTGTGCGCCCCGGCGGCCCGATGGCAACCCTGACGGAGCGGACCGCGCCCACCACCCGCGCGGACTCCCGCGTACCATACTACGAGGTCATGCCCGAGTACTCACGTGTCGCGGAGGAGGCGCTGGCGCGCGAGGAGGTCCCCCCGGCCTACCGCCCGACGGTACAGAAGTACTTCGATGCCCTGCAGGCGTCGGAGGCCCCACTCGAGCCGTCGCAGCCCTGAGGAGGCGTTGCCGTGACCACTGAAGCCATCGCCAGCCAGCACGAGGCCGAGCAGGAGGCCGCCCGCTTCCGCGCGATCGTCGCGGCCCTGCGCACGGAAGTGAGCCAGGTCATCGTCGGCCTCGATGAGGTCGTGGTGGACACGCTCATTGCCCTGCTCGCCTCCGGTCACGTGCTCTTCGAGGGTGTCCCCGGCCTCGGCAAGACCCTCCTGGTAAGGACCCTCGCCGAGGCGCTTGACGTGAGGTTCGCCCGGATCCAGTTCACTCCCGACCTGATGCCCGCCGACATCACCGGCACCACTGTGCTGAGGGAAGGCGCGGACGGCCGGCGCGAGTTCCAGTTCCAGCCCGGCCCCGTATTCGCCAACGTCGTCCTCGCGGACGAGATCAACCGTGCCACCCCCAAGACCCAGTCAGCGATGCTGGAGGCGATGCAGGAGCACGCGGTGACCGTCGCCGGGGTCCGCCACGTCCTCGACGAGCCGTTCCTGGTGTTCGCCACGCAGAACCCGATCGAGATGGAGGGCACCTTCCCCCTGCCCGAAGCGCAGCTCGATCGCTTTGTGTTCAAGCTGCGAGTCGGCTTCCCCTCGCTGGCGGAGCTGCATGAGATCGTGAACCGGACGACCGGCCATACGCTGCTGCGGGCACAGGCGGTGGCGACGCGCGAGGAGATCGTGCACTTGAGCGCCGTCGCCCGCCAGGTTACCGTCGCCGACCATGTGCAGGACTTCGCCCTCCGCCTGGTGCTGGCCACCCACCCGGACAACGAGCAGGCCACCGAGGCGGTGCGGCGCTTCGTGCGCTACGGGGCAAGCCCCCGCGGCGCCCAGGCGATGGTTGTCTCCGCGAAGGTGCGGGCGCTGATGGACGGGCGCTTCAACGTGGCGCTGGATGACCTCAAGCGCTCGGCACTGCCGGCGCTCCGCCACCGGCTGGTGCTCAACTTCGAGGGACGTGCCGAGGGCGTCGACCCGGACGAGATCGTGCTGGGTGCGATCGAGGAGCAGGAGCGGCAGACTACGCGCGATGTCCCCGTGTGACCCTCTCATGACCTCCTCTCCGGAGTCAGCGGTGACGAGCCCGTACCTACTCAGCCCCGAGTTCCTGCGAAAGCTGGAGCAGGCCGCGGTGGCGTCTCGTCACGTGTTGGTGGGACGCAGCCGAGGGGAGCGGCGCTCGGCCCGGAAGGGGACCTCGGTCGAGTTCGCGGACTTCCGTTCCTACGTGCCCGGTGACGACCTGCGCTACCTCGACTGGAACGCCTTCGCGCGCCTCCGCCGGCTGTTTGTGAAGCTGTTCGTCGAGGAGGAGGACCTGCACGTCTATGTGTTGCTCGATGCGTCCCGCTCGATGGGGTTCGGGACGCCGAGCAAGTTCGGCTGGGGAGTGGCGATGGCGGCCGCGCTGGGCTACATGGCCCTGTGCGGGGGCGACCGCGTGGGGCTCTTGGTGCACTCCCGGGGCGAGGGAGTCTCTTCACGCATCTTCCGGGGCCGCGGGAGCGCGCGAGAGATGTTCGACTGGCTGGCGGCGCTGGCACCGGACGGCCGGACCGACCTGCCCGCCGCCGCCGACTGGCTGGTACGCACGGTCCCGGCGCCCGGCCTGACATTTGTCATCTCCGATCTGCTCAGTCCCGACTTCGAGCCCGCCCTGGCGCGCCTCGCCGTCGGGAGGGGCGAGGGCTGTGTGCTCCAGGTACTCGCGCCCGAGGAGTTCGCGCCCACCGTCGTGGGCGACATCCGGCTGATCGACGCGGAGACCGGCGAGGAGCAGGAGGTGACCATGGGGACCTCCGTGCTGCGCAGCTACATGCAGCGGCGCGATGAGTTCCTGGAGGCCGCCCGCGCCGCCGCCTTCCGCTATGGATTCGCGTACCTGTTTGCGACCACGGACGTCGCGGTGGAGGACGCGGTCCTACGCCACCTACGACGGGTGGGGGTGGTGAAGTGACGGGGCTACACCTCCTCGCGCCGGCGGCCTTGCTCGCACTCGTGCCACTCGGCGCCGCAATCGTTGTGCTCTACCTGCTCAAGCTGCGCCGGCGCGAGCTCACGATCTCGTCGGTGCTGCTCTGGCGGCGGGCCGTCGACGACGTGCAGGCCAACGCCCCGTTTCAGAAGCTGCGCTACAACCTGCTGCTCCTGCTGCAGTTGCTGGCCCTGACGGCTCTCCTGTTCGCCCTCGCCGGTCCCTCGATCGTCACCCGACACCACCGCGGCAGGCGCACGGTACTCGTGCTTGACGGTTCGGCCAGCATGCGCGCCACAGACGTGCCCGGGGGACGGTTCGAGGAAGCGCGGCGCAAGGCGTTAGGGATCGTCACGGGGATGGGCCGGGGTGATGAGGCCGCCGTTGTGCTTGTGTCGTCGCGCGCTGCCGTGGCGCTGCCGTTCACCACCGACCGGCGGCGCCTGGGCACCGTGCTGCGCACGATCCAGCCCACGGATTGCGCCACGAACATGCGTGACGGTCTGCTGCTGGGCCTGAGCCTGGCCGGGCGGCGACCCGACTCGCGGGTAGTCGTGCTCAGCGACGGCGGCTTCCCGGCACTCCCCGGCGTGCCCTCGGCGGCGACGATCAGCTTCGTGCGCGTCGGCAAGCGTAGTGACAACGTCGCCCTGCTGGCCTTTGAGGCGACACGCTCGCCGGCTACCGGGAGGGGCGAGGCATTCGCCCGGATCCGGAGCTTCTCGCCGCAGCCGAAGCAATGCGTCCTGTCCGTCTACCGAGGGCCGGACGTGGTCGAGGCCCGGCGCGTGGATCTGCGGGCCGGCGAGAGCCGGGTGGAGGTCTGCCCGCTGCCGGCCGGTGACCTCGGCCTGCTGCGGGCAACCCTCGACGTGAGCGATGACCTCGCGGCGGACAACACCGCCTTTGCCGCAACCGACGCGGCGCTCAGTCTCACCGTTCTGCTGGTAACGCCGGGCAACCTGTTCCTCGAGCAGGGCCTGCTCGTGCTCCCCGGGGTGAAGCTGTACAAGACCGCCCAGTTGTCGCCGAGCGAGGCGGCCCTCGCCTGGGCGAAGTATGATGTGGTGATCTGCGACCGGGTGGCGGCGCCCCCGCTCCCGCGGCGGGGGGCCGCGATGCTCGTCGGTGCACCGTCAGCCGGCGCCCCCGCAACACTCGGCGCCGCACGCGCGACGCCGACCATCGGCCGCTGGGAGACCCGGCACCCGGTGCTGCGCCACGTCAATCTCGGCGCGGCCCAGATCGCCCGCGGCAACTCGCTCACCCCGACCCCGGGCGCCCGGGCCCTGGCGTGGGCCGACG
>CAZIWQ010000815.1:0-3777 GCA_964542355.1 uncultured Armatimonadia bacterium | reverse complement strand
GTGGACGCCTCGACCTCGAGGGGTTTGCGCCCCTGCTCATGCGCCATCTCGGCATGTACAAGAGCGACGCGACGCAGGCGTGCGCGCGCGGGGCCGGGATCCTGCTCGACAACGTCGACTTGGCGGGGGCAACGGCGCTGGCTGAGGACCTCACGGCCAACGGCGAGGACTGCCTCGTCATCTCCGCGGCGCACGTCGTGCCGCTGCCCCGACCGCAGCCGATCCACGCGGCGCACCTCACGCGGACCGACCTCGGGCCGACCGACGCGGCCGGACACACGGAGAGCGCCCCGTGGGCCAAGGGGATCGTGCTCGCGCTGGGGCATGTCTCCGTCGAGGCGAGCACGGGAAAGCGGGCAGACGGCAATCCGCTGACTCGGCGCATGCCGTATGTGGGGATCGGCGGCGCCGCCGGCGTGGCCATCGGCGCGGCGATGGCCTCCGGGGCAAGCCCCAAGACGGTGAAGAGCTCCTCGCGCCACACCTTCATCGATCTGGTGTTCGTGGGCCCGCTGCGTCGCTACCGCATCGACTCGCGCGAGTTCGACTACAGCCTGCTGGGTGACCAACTCCAGCCCGGTAGCGAGCGCAACGCCCAGTACCTCGCCCGCTGGTTCCTCACTGCGGCCCCGCACCTACGCACCAACATCGACGCGCAGGACCTGCTGCGGAGGGGCGAGACCGCGCTCCCGTCATGCACCCCGCACAGTGTCGACGACATCGTGCATTGGCTGATCAATCTGGCGCGGCACCAGCCAGCGGCGGGGTAGCCGCCGGCCACACTCCTACTCGTCCGGTGGGAGCGGTGCGCGAGTGTTCGGCCGGCGCAGCTCCTCCGGGAACGCCAACACCAGGCCGGTAACAACCATCGCCGCGCTGAGCACGGCGGCGAGGAGAACGAATATGTCTCCCGGCGACACGTGCTCCCCGCCCTTGGGGGTGACGCAGATGGCGGCAACGAGCAGCGCGGCAGTGCCGACGAGCCAAAGCCCGCGGCGGTCCCGCGAGCGCTCCGCGCGACTGCTGAGCGAGAAGCAGTACGCGGCAATGACCAGCCACGTCACGATGGCGAGTACGATGGGCACGGCGCACCCTCCCGCCCCCCGGATGCTGCCCCGGCCTCGGTCCGGTCCTGCGTCTGCCGCGGGCAAACGCGACCACCGGGGAACCTGTCGGCGACATTGTCATCTGGAAGCGCGGCTGAGAAGTCGTTCTGAGGCCGCGACGCCACGCTCAGAGGCTCGCAGAGGCCACTCACAGCCATCTTGGCGCTAGCGACCCGGCCGGAAGTGGTCTTTCCGACCGGGTCTCCAGAAGCGGCCGAGAAGCCGTACTGCGGCCGCGACGCTGCGCGCCCGGAACTCCGGCCGCCGCGGCCACCGTCGCCGACTCCCCTCGCGCAGCCTACCCCTTGCCGCCCTCGGACTTCTTCGCAGGAGCGTCATCCGGCGGCGTAACCACCGAAACCAGCCCGGTGGGGTACGGGAACGCCAGAAACAGGCCAATCAGCAGCACCAGCCCGGCGGCGGCAGTGACGAGCAGCAGCACGGAGTCCGGCAGGGCTCCCGGTCCGCTCCGGGGCAGTACGAGAGTGTAGCCGACGAGCAGGGCACCGATGCCGATCAGCATCCGTCCGAGCTTCTCTCGTCCTGGCTCCGCACGAGACGCCAGCCAGAAGCCAAACAACGCAGTTGCGAACCACGATCCGATGCCGACATAGTAGGCCATTTCCTGGTTCCCTCCCGGTCTTGAGCGTCGCGAAACTCGGTGCGTCGCGTAGGGAGATTCGCTGGCGGGGCGAAATGTCCTGCTGCCCAGAAGGCATCGTGTTCACATTTCCTGGGGGGAGACTACCTCATGCCTGGCTCACTTTCCCTGCTTGCCGCCGGCAACCTGCGGATCGAGGTCCCTGCGGAGTCATCGCCGGCAGTGGCCTTTGCCGGGGAGCAACTGGCCTACTACCTGGCACTTATCACCGGCCGGCGCTTCCCACTGAGTGACCAGCCGGGTGACATCCGCCTGGCCGTGGCCCCTGACGCCCACACGCGCCCGGGCGGATACCACTTGCGCGTCGGCACTGACGGCATCACGATCGGCGGGGTAGACCCGCTTGCGCTGCTCCACGGGGTATACCATTTCCTCGAGGCCAAGTGCGGCTGCCGCTGGCTGGCGGAGTTCGAGGGGGGGGAGATCGTGCCACGCAATACCGCACTGGCGGTGCCTGCCTGCGAGGAGCGACATGCCCCGGTCTTCGCGCACCGCGCCTTCACCAACTTCCCCGCCATCGACCACAGCACCGTGCACATGGTGGACTGGATGTGCAAGAACCGGTTCAACCGCTTCATGGTGTTCGCCAACATGGCCGGGTCGTTCGAGCGCTACCGCGAGGTGCTCAAGCCACACCTCGCACTGCGTGAGATGAAGGTCGAGATGGGCCATCACAGCTTCCGCTACTGGCTCCCCCCGGGCGAGCTGTTCGCCGACCACCCCGAGTGGTATGCCTCCATCGACGGCCAGCGGACCCCGGACGCGCAGCTCTGCACTGCCAACCCGCTGGTGGCCGCGACGGTCGCCGAACGCATCAACCAGTTCTTTGGCGAGAACCCTGAGATCGACATGGTCGGCCTGTGGCCCAATGATGGCTACGGGTGGTGTGAGTGCGCGGCCTGCCGGGAGGTCGAGCCCCAACGCCCCGCGGCGCTGTTCCCCTCACAACCCGCGCGGAGCGACACCTACATCGCCTTCGTCAACCAGGTGGCCGGGCGTGTGGCGGCGGTCCACCCGGACCGGCGGCTGAGCGCGCTCGCGTACGTGAACTACGTCGAGCCACCGACGTGTGAAGTCGCCCCTAACGTCGCAGTGTGCTATGCGCCGATGCACCGCTGCTTCAAGCATCCGCTCAACGCCGCTCCCGCCTGCAGTCGTGACAACGCGCGGTATGCCGCGCTGTTTGACCGCTGGCGCGAGCGGGTCAGCGATCGGCTCTACCTGTTCTGCTATCTGATGCAGATCGACACGTGCTCGCTGCCCTATCGCATCACACGGATGCTGGGCCCGAACTTCCAGTGGCTCGCGGCGCACCAGGGCGATGGGTATGTGATGGAGTTCAAGCCCGAGGCGTGGGGCCCCTTCGGCGTGAACGCGCACCTGATCGGGCAGCTCTCGTGGAACCCGCACCTGGACGTGGCCGCATGGCTGGCTGACTACTATCGCTGCCTCTACGGACCGGCGGCGGCTCAGATGACGGAGTGCTGGGACCGGCTCATCGCGGACTTCATTGAGCCGGGCCCCTGTGTCTACCACTACGACCTGACCTACACGCGCCGCGCCACTCACGAGTTGCTGGGGCCGGCGCTCGAGCACCTGGGCCGGGCCCGTGTCGCCGCGGCCGCCGGCGAGAGACGCCACCAGGCCGCCGTCGAGCGCGCCCACGTCGGCATCGAGCTCCTGCTGCGGATGGGAGAGTACCAGCGCGCCTGCGCCGCCGCCCGGGAGGGGGAAGCCGACAAGCGCGCTGTGCTGGTGGCCCGGGCGGGCGAGCTCGGGGAGGCCCTGCTGGCGTGGGCCGCTCCCCATGCCGACGGCGGCGCCCTCGCTTACCCCCGGATCGAGCGAGTCGTGCGCGCGGCAAGTGCCGCCCTCGCCGGGTGAGCTCGTGCCGGCAAGCTCACCCGCGGCCGCGTGGTTGTCGCCGCGTAGGTCGCGCGTCCCGCCGCCGCCGCTTTCCGCGTCGTTCCGGGTGCCTGTCATCCTGAGCCCAGACCGCGCAGCGGTCTT
>CAZIWQ010000814.1:0-3779 GCA_964542355.1 uncultured Armatimonadia bacterium | reverse complement strand
GTCCTGGCTCAGGATGACAGGACCGCCGGACGACGCGAAAAACAGCGGCGTCGTCCCGGTCGCCAGGTGTGTGTCGAGCGAGACGCTCGACCTACGCGGGAGGGCGGCGCCGGCCCGGTGCCGCCCCTGATCCGGTACCGCCCGTCTTGCCGGCCGCGCTCCCGCCGCACTCGACTCCGACGCTACGCCAGTAGGAGGATTTGGCTGCGGCCACGGCGAAGCCGCATCTCCATCCGGCGGCGGGCCTGGCCGCTCTGACAGGTTAGCGCGTGCGGCGTGGGGGGTAGGATTGCACCAGCGGACAGAGATGCGCGACGAGGGGTGCTTTGCGATGACGGGTAGCTGGAAGGGCCTTGCGCTCGGGACGACAATGATGCTGGCATGGGTTGCGCCGGCGGTTGCGGGCAGCTCCGTGATGGTGCGGCACTCCGCTCTTGGCGGCCTGGTGCTGGTCACTAACGCGCCTGCCGAGGGCTACGCCGAGCTGGTTGACAGGCTCAAGCCCACATACCTGCAGATCGCCGATCCCGCAGCGCCGAAGGACGCGCTGCGCGAGATGCCGGACAAGCTGGTGTTCATGCTGTTTGTGCTCAAGCACGGTCCGGAGGGGCTGAAGATCGACCCGAGTTGGCTCGCCGATCTCCCGGTGACCTCCGGCGACCTCGCCGAGCGCGCCAACCTGATGATCGCAGCGAGACTGACGCCGATCCCGGGTAGCCGGGCCGCGCTGTGCCGGATGCTCCTCAAGGCGCCGACGGATCGGCTACTGGCGGGCCTGATCAGAGAGGCACTGGCAATGACCGGTGACTTCCCGGTCGGCAAGCCGATCGCGCACCCGGTGGCCGATCTGCGCGCGGTGCGCGCCATCGCGTGCCTGCCCTCGATGGCGGGCCGGCTGGAGAGCCTCGGCACGGCGGCGGAGGCGGCGCTGTACAAAACCCTGGTGGACCTCCGCGCGTTCCAGGTCGTCGGCCGGGAAGCGCTTCCCATCGTCGCCACGCCCACGCTCATGACGCTCCCGCAGGTGCAACAGCTCGGCCGCGACCTCAAGGTCCAGGCGCTCGCCATCGCCCGCATCGCCGGTGCCGAGACGACGTGTGTGGAGAAGACCGAGTACAAGAAGAGCTCGAAGAAGTCTGTCTCAGTGCAGCGGCAGCGGGAGTACGACGAGGCCAAGCGCAAGCTCGCGGCAGAGGGCAAGACCCCGAGGAAACCGACTCCCGACCCGGACCTCGTGTGGGCGGCACCCTATCACACGCGCGACTATACCACCAGCCTCAGCGGCGAAGTCCAGATCCTCGACACCACCACCGGCGCCGCGCTCCTGACCTACGACCTGGGCAGCAGTGTCGCCGCCGAGGAGGAGGACGAGGTCAAGAGCGCCGACTACCGCTGGGTCAGGTCTGCCGATATCGATGACTACGACAGTGGCCGCAAGTTCGGAGTCAGGCTGCGAGTCGCTGAGGCGGTCGAGCTGACCCGCAGCCGCGTCGCCGCACTGGGCGCCCTGCTCGCCACGCGGGCCATGCTGCCGATCCCCGGCGAGGTGACCGCGCCCGAGCAGACCGCAACGGGGGGCACCGGCGGGCCCGTCACGGAAGGCAACAAGCTCACCGGCAAGATCCTCAGCATCGAGGGCACCAGTGTCTACCTCAACCTGGGCCGCGAGCAGGGGCTGCGCGTGGGTGACGGCCTCACCGTCTGGATTGGCAAGGAGCTGAAGGATCCGGACACCGGCAACACCGTCGAGACGATCAAGACCCGCGGCGCGCGCCTGAAGGTGGCGGAGTTGTATGGCAAGACCAGCCGCTGCGAGGTCGTCGAGCAGTCGACGGACGGCGCCATGCAAGTCGGCGCAGCCGTGGTGCAGGACTAATCTGACGGAGTCTCTCTCTCATGCTTGTCCTGGTCCTCAACTGTGGCTCCTCCTCCATCAAGTACCAGTTACTTGACATGCGCACCGAGGAGTCCCTCGCCCGGGGGCTCATCGAACGCGTCGGCACCGACCAGGCGAAGCTCACCCAGCAGACCGCGGGGCGGCCGGAACTGGCGATCGAGCAGCCGGTCGCCAGCCACCGCATCGGCATCGACCTGATGCTCGACGCCCTGACCGCCGCGCGGGGTGGCCCGCTCACCTCGCTGGCCGAGGTTGAGGCCGTGGGCCACCGCGTGCTGCACGCCGGGGAGCGCTATCGCGGCTCCGTTTTCGCCTCCGCCGATGTGATCCGGGCGCTGGAGGACTGCGCCGACCTCGCGCCCCTGCACAATCCCCCCAACCTGGCGGGGATCGCGGCGTGCCAGGCGGTGCTTCCCGACAGGCCGCATGTCTGCGTGTTCGACAATGCCCTCCATCACAGCCTGCCACCGGCAGCCTTCACCTACGCCCTACCGTACGAGTACTACGAGAAGCACCGGATCCGCCGCTACGGCTTCCACGGGATCGCCTTTCGGTCGGCCTTCGAGCGCGCACAGGCACTGACCGGCCGGCAGGTGGACGAGCTGCGGGTCGTCACGCTCATGCTTGGCAGCGGCAACACCGCCAACGCCTACGACCGCGGGCGCTCCGTCGAGGTCAGCACCGGCTTCACCCCACACGAGGGCCTCGTCCAAAGCACGCGGGCCGGCGACCTCGATGCCGCCATCATCCCCTACCTCATGGAGCACGCAGGGCTCTCTCCCGCCGCGGTCACCGACATGCTCAACCGCCGCAGCGGCTGGCTCGGCCTCTCGGGCATCAGTGCCGACCTGCGTGACATCGTCGCGGCGGCCGCGACCGGCCATGCCCGCGCCCGCCTGGCGCTGGCCGTCCATGCCCACCGCGCCCAGAAGTATGTCGGGGCCTACGCCGCGGTGATGGGCGGTGTCGACCTGCTGATCTTCGCCGGCGGGGCGGGGGAGAACGCCCCCGGCGTCCGCGCCGCAGTCTGCCACGGCCTCGGCTTCATGGGCCTGCACCTGGATGCCGCCGCCAACGATCGCGTCGATGGCGAAGCCATCATCTCCGCCGTCGACAGCCCGGCCCTCATCGTCGTCGTCAGAGTGGACGAGGAGCTCATCATCGCCCGTGATACCGTCGCACTCGTGCGCGGCGGTGCGACATGAGCGGAAGGCCGTGAGACGATGGAAGCCGCGGCAGACATGACGCCCCGGGTCGCCGCTGAGGATACCTCGAGCATCGTGCACTGGAGCGCGGACCCCCGCACCAATCGCGGGGTCTCAGCCCTCCTGCTGGCCGGGGTTGTCGCCGTGCTCGTCATCGCCGGCATGCTCACACCGAGTCCGCTTGGCTGGGGGACCCATCAGCGCCTGCTGTTTGCGCCCTGCCTGTTCCGCGTCTTCACCGGCCTGCCGTGCGCCTTCTGCGGCATGACAACGGCGTTCGCCCACATGGCGCACGGGGAGGTGCGGGCGGCGTTCCACTGCCACGTCCTGGGGCCGGCCCTGTACCTGGCAACCTGGCTGGTGGGCCTGGGGGCACTCCTCGGGCTCATCCGGGGGCGGGCCCCCCTGCCCGCCTTCGTGCTCTCGGTCCGGTTCAATGCCGCCGTACTCATCATCGTGCTCGCCGCCTGGGCGGTGCAACTGCTTCGCGCCTAGCTGCTTGCGCAGGGCCGGAATCGAGCGCGATACGGGCGTGGCCGGCCCGACGGGCACCATCGCAGCGATGGGGGCACCGTGCCCGTGAGGGGCTTGCGCGTAGGTCGAGCGTCTCGACGCCGCTGTCTTTCGCGTCGTTCCGCCTGCCTGTCATCCTGAGCCCAGACCGCGCAGCGGTCTTC
>CAZIWQ010000813.1:0-3781 GCA_964542355.1 uncultured Armatimonadia bacterium | reverse complement strand
CTCAGGATGACATCGGCCCAGAGGCCGAGTTCGTGCGGTCGCCGACGGGCTGGCCGAAAAACAGCGGCGTCGGGACGCTCGGCCTACGCGGCGACCGTCCCGGTCGGCGCTCCCCCACTTCGCTCACGCCCGCCGGCCTCCCTCCCCGGGGCGCAGGTACCCGCGCGCCCCCGGGCGAACAATGTGGCTCACGGCCCGCACTCGCGCCGTCCACTCGCGGGCACCAAGGAACCGCCATGCATCCACCCCGCTATCTCCTCGTCGCGCTACTTGTGCTTGCGGTGCCCACGCTGTCATGCGCCGGAGCTGTCGTGGTCAAGCAGACGCTGGATCAGGCCACAGCCGGCAAGCAGGTGCTTGAGAACGGCGACCTGGAGCGCACTGAGAACGACCAGATCGTCGGGCTGACGCCCTGGCAGAAGGGCTATGTGATCGACACTGCGGCCCGCAGCGGCAAAGTCGCCGCGCGCTGCGAGCTCAAGGACCTCCAGGAGGGCCAGCGCGGCCTCACTTACGTGGTCACCCTCAACCAGACCCACCCGCTCCCCTTCACCGCGGAGCTGTGGAGCAAGTGCCAGGCCGTCAGCGGCGCGGCGGACGGCAACTACTCGCTGTATATCGATCTCACGTACATGGACGGCACACCGCTGTGGGGGCAGATCGCGCCGTTCTCGGCGGGAACCCACGACTGGCAGCGGCGGACGGTGACGCTGGTGCCGGAGAAGCCGGTCAAGGAGGTGCAGTTCCACGGCATCTTCCGCAATCACACGGGGACGGCGTGGTTTGACGACTTCTCCCTCACGCTGCTCGAGCTGCCCGCGGGCTGCACCACCTTCGACGGCATCCCGGTGGTCCGTCCCGGCGAGGTGACCACACCGGCCCTGCCGGGGCCGGAGAACCTCATTCTCCTGGGGCTCAGGCCGCTCGCCCTGGGCGGGGGCGGGCCGGTCTACGACGTCACCTCCCGCACGCTCGCCCTGGACCGCCGCAGCGGAGTGTGGCCGACAGCCTCGGGACGCAAGGGCGGGCTGTTCGTGCGTGACGCTCGCCGGCGCTCGGCCTTCCGCCAGCCGCTCGGGCCGGTGACCGCCACCGGCGACGGCCTCCACTGGGAGGCCACGGATGAGGAGCTGGGCCTGAAGCTGCGCGCCGACTACCGGGTCGACATGGCGAGCGGCGCCGTGCGGATCGACGGGGTGGTGGAGGACCTCACGGGGGAGGACCGCGGGGTCAGCGTCTACTGCGCCCTGCCGGTCCCCCGGGCCACGACGTGGTATGACGACATGCGTAGCTCGCGCTCGATCGAGCCCGGGGTCAGCTACAGCAATTGCACCACCGTGGGCTGCGGCGCCAACGGGAAGATGTCGTTGTACCCCTTCGGGTGCGTGGCCACGGCGACGCAGGCCACCTGCATCGGGGCTCCGCTTGACCCGCCCCATCTGTTCCGCTTCGCGTATGATGCCACCAGCTACGAGCTGTACGGCGTGCAGGACGTGGGGCTATCGAAGGACTGCCTGAAGTCACCGTCGCGGGCGCCGTTCGCCTTCGTGCTGTATCGGGTGGACCCGCCGACCTTCCGCGCCGGGCTGGATCGCTACTACCGCCTCTTCCCGGAGCACTTCGCCAAGCGCACGACCGTCGAGGGGAACTGGGTGGCCTTCGATGACATCGCCCCGGTGCAGGGCTTCGAGGACTTCGGCATCGCGTTCAAGGAGGGCACCAACAACCCGGCGTTTGACGAGGCGCACGGCATTCTCACCTACACCTACGTGGAGCCGATGAGCCACTGGCTGGCGATGGGCGACCTGCCCCGCACTCCCGAGGCCGCGCTGGCCCTGCTGGACAAGCAGGCCCATGCGAAGCCCCCGGTGCCGCATGCCACGGCGACGATGGCCTCCGCCATCCGCAGCGCCGAGGGCAACCGCCAACTGAGCATCGAGGACACGCCGTGGTGCAACGGCGCGCTGTTCATCAACAACCCCGACCCTGACCTGCCCACTACCGCGGAGTACCCACTCAACCAGGGGCAGCTCCTGTGGAAGTCGATCAACTCGGCACTGGGAGAGCGCCAGGACACGATCGCGGGCTGGCGGCCGTTTGGTATCGACTACGAGATCGCGCCGGGCGCGGGGCGCGGGGGGAGCCAGGCGGCGCTGTGCCGGCGTCCGGAGATCGGGCAGGAGATGGGGCTGGCCCAGTCGATCTCACTCCAGCAGAAGGCTCCGGCCCGGATCGTCATCCGCGCCTGGAGCAAGGCCGAGGCCGTCAGCGGCGCGGCGGACCGCGACTACTCCGTCTACGCCGATCTCACACTCGCCAACGGCAAGCCGAGCTGGGGCCACTCTACTCCGTTTCACCCGGGAACTCATGACTGGGAGCCGGCGGAGGTTGTCATCGACCTGGATCAGCCGGTGAGCTCCGTCAGCCTGCACCTCTTGTTCCGCGGCTCGCACACCGGCACCGTGTGGTTCGACGACGTGTCGGTCACGGTGGATGGCGCCGACAAGAACCTCGTCACCAATCCCGGGCTGGAGCCGCAGCAGGCCACCCAGGCCCGGGTGGATGGCACGTACATCGACTCGCTGGAGATGGCCGCCACGAGCCTGGACTTCGACCGCCGCCACTGGGCCGCCGCCGATGCGCCGCTGGTCTTCACGACCGCGGAGGGCCTCCCGGCCGAGCTCGTGATGTTTGCGAGCTATGACTTCATCAAAGACGTGAGTGAGCAGATGCATGCCCAGGGCCGCACGATCTTCGCCAACGCCGTGCTGCATCGCTTCGCCCAGCCGGCGGCCGTGCTGGATGTGATGGGGACCGAGACGAACTGGCGCTGGGGCGGCAAGTGGTCGCCGATGACCGATCGCGACTGCAACTTCAAGCGGGCCCTGTGCTACCAGCGGCCGTATCTCCTGCTCCAGAACACGGTGTTCGAGGACTTCGGCGTCGAGCTGGTGGAGCGCTACATGAAGCGCGCGGTGTTCTACGGGCTGTTCCCGAGCTTCTTCTCGCACAATGCCGCCGAGCGGACCTACTGGACCCGACCGGACACCTACAACCGCGACCGGCACCTCTTCAAGCGGTACCTCCCGGTCTGCCAGGCGATCAGCGCGGCGGGGTGGGAGCCGCTGACGTGGGCGACAACCGCCAACGACAAGGTGTATGTCGAGCGCTACGGCAAGGGGCCGGAGCTGTACTTCGCGCTCTTCAACGACAGCGCCGAGGAACGCGACTACAGTCTGTCCATCGACCTGAAGTCGCTGGGGGTGCAGGGCACGGGCCTGCAGGATGTGCTGGAGGGCAAGGCCGCCCCCGCGACGCTTCAGGGAGATCAGATGCGTCTGAACGGGAAGCTCGGGTCAGAGGACCTGAAGGTGCTCAAGGTAGTGGGGCCGTAGTGTGCGGAGGCCTCCCGCATTCCCTCACGCAGTCGACCGCCTGCTGCGTCTGCGCCAGCGTCCACTGCGGGTCCGCGAACAGCGCCAGTACGAGGTTGTCGCCCGGTGCCCCCCCGGCGAGCATCTCCGCCAGGCTCCGCTGCATGCTCGCCACATCGACCGGCGGCTGGAACAGCAACACCATCGTGGCGAGGATCACAATTCCCGGCCCCAACGCCGCTCTGGCTTCCGCCAGGGTGATATCCCCGATCGGCTGCACACACAGGGTGTCCACGGCATCCATCTGCGTTTGGGCGTACAACGGCAGGAGCTCGCGCAAGAGCCCGCAGGAATGATGGATGTAGTGCTTACCGGCCGCGTGGCAGATCGCCGCGGCACGGTCGATG
>CAZIWQ010000812.1:0-3785 GCA_964542355.1 uncultured Armatimonadia bacterium | reverse complement strand
AACGCCAACGGCTGCGGGTCCCGCCCTGCGGGACCCGCGCTCCCAGGAACGGCTCGCAGCAGTGTGATGCGGCCAGCCCAACGCCCCCCGTCGTTCCGCCGTCTTGCCGTTCCCACACCCCACACCCCTGCCGTTCCCTCTTCCCCCCGCGCCGCTTGCCTGCTATTGTAGCAGCATGTGTCCGGTTCGCGGAAGGTACGCTGCCGGCATCTCGCCCCAGAAGGATTCTCACTCCATGTCAGCATCCCTCCTGTCCCGCGCAGTGGCTCTGTGCGTGTGTGGGTTGGCGTGTGCCGTCGCCTGCGCGTTTGACGTCACGAACGACGGGAAGCCTGCGGCCACACTGGTCATCCCTGACAAGCCGTTGCCGGTGGTGACGGCCGCCGCCGAGGAGCTGCAGTACCACGTCCGCAAGGCCAGCGGCGCCGCGCTCCCCATCGTTGCGGAGAGCACAAACCCGGCCGGGCCGGGGCGCATCTACCTCGGCCCGTGCCAGGCCACGGAGGCCCTGGGGCTGGACCTCACCGTGCTCAAGCCCAACGGCTTCTTCATCCGCAGCCGGGAGGGAAGCCTGTTCCTCCTCGGTGACGACAGCGCGGGTGACGTGTTCTGGGTCCAGCACGGGAACCGGGTGCGGGTGGGCACCCTGTTTGCGGTCTACGAGCTGCTGGAGAAACACCTGGGAGTGCGGTGGCTGTGGCCGGGCCCGCTGGGAGAGGTCGTGCCGGCGCAGCCGACCATCCGGCTGGACATCGCGGATCAGACGGGGGTGCCGGCCTTCGTCCATACCCGCTGGCGCGAGGGCGGCGTCTCGGCGTCCGGCCCGCAGGGGTGGGCCTCCCCCCAAACACGCTCCACGTACCTCAACGAGCAGGGCAAGTGGCTGCGCCGCCACCGCTTCGCGATGGGCGTCAACCTGGACATGGCGCATGCGTACACCACGTGGTGGGAGCGCTTCGGCAAGGACCATCCCGAGTACTTCAACCTGCTCCCCGATGGCACGCGGCGCTCCGATCCGACGTACCACGGCGGCGCGCCCAGTCTGATCTCGATGTCGGTGGGCGACCCGGCGCTGTGGCTGGAGAAGATCGCCCTGTGGGCGGAACGGCGGTCGCCGGCGGTCCCCTACGTGGATGCCAGTGAGAACGACACCGCGGGCAAGTGCGTCTGCGACAAGTGCCTGGCCCTGGACGTCCCCGACCCCACGGCGAAGGTCCCCTTCGAGCAGCGTGTGGCGCAGGCCCGGGAGGCGTTCGCGGCAGGGAAGCCCGACTGGTACGAGGCACTCGGCTCGCTGTCTGACCGCTATGCGCGCTACTACCTGGCACTGCAGCGCGAGGCCGAGAAGATCGACCCCGAGGCCGTCGTGATGGGCTACGCCTACGCCAACTACGTCAAGCCACCCCTGGCAACGAAACTGAACCCGCGCATCATCATCGGGATCGTTCCCGCGCTGATGTACCCGTGGACGGCGGAGAAGCGGCAGGCCTTCATCGAGCAGTGGAACGGCTGGTCGGCTGCGGGGGCACGGCTCCTGCTGCGGCCCAACTACATGCTCGACGGACACAACCTGCCCCTCAATATCGCCCGGGCGTTGGGGGAGGACTTCTCGTTCGCGATCAAGCACGGGCTGATTGGCACGGACTTCGACTCGCTGACCGGCCAGTGGGCGACCCAGGGGCCGAACCTGTACATGCTTGCCCGACTGCATGAGGCCCCCGGGCTCACGCCCGAGCAGGTGCTCGCCGAGTACTACGCGGCCTTTGGCCCCGCGGCGAGAGCCGTGCAGGCATACTTCGACCACTGGGCCGCCGTCTCCGCGGCCGTCACCGACGCGCAGTACGAGGGGGCCGGGCTGCACTGGTCGCGCTTCTACCGCGATGCCGATGTCATCTTCACGCCAGCGGTCATGGAGCAGGGCCGCGCACTGCTGCAGGCGGCCCGGGCCGCGGCCCACGGCGACGTCACCGCACAGGCCCGCGTCGCGTTCCTCGACAACGGTCTGCGCAATGCCGAGTTGACCCTCGCCACCCAGCGGGCCTACCGCATGTACCGCGAGAAAGGTGACATCCAGTCGTATATCGACGCCCTGGGCCGGCTCGACGCCTTCCGCGCGACGGTGGAGGGCGATTTCGTCGCCAACATGGCCTATCTGGCCTGGTCGGAGGGCCTGACGTGGGACCGCGACCTGCTCAAGCTGATGAGCCAGCCCGGCGAGCGCCTCCCCGACCCGTGGAAGTTCGCGTGGGACCCGGACAAGGTTGGCACACAGCAGCGCTGGTTCGCGCCGGACTTCGATGCCTCCGCCTGGGAGGACATCAACACCGTACAGCCGTGGGAGCAGCAGGAGCCGGGACGGAAGTGGAAGGAAGCCCACAGGGTCGACTACGATGGCGTCGCGTGGTACCGCACCACCTTCGCGGTGAAGGCGACGGACAAGGCTCGGCAGGTGCGGCTGGTGTTCGGGGCAGTGGATGAGGCCTGCACGGTCTGGCTCAACGGTCAGCCAATCCTCGAGCGCCCGTACCCCTACCAGGGCAACACCGACTCGTGGCGCGAGGCCTTCGAGGTCGATGTGACGACGCAGGTGCGCTTCGACGGACCGAACGTGCTCGTCGTGCGCGTGGAGGACAACGCCGGTGCCGGGGGCATCTGGAAGCCGGTCTGGCTCCTGGTGACAGACCCGGCGGCCGAGGCGGCCAAGAACGCACTGCGCGACGGCGGCTTCGAGGCCGCGCCGGCGCAGTGGGGGCAGAATGTGATGACCGGACGCTTCCGCTTCGCCGTCGACCGCACCAGCAAGCACGCGGGGGCGGCGGCCGGGCTGATCGAGTGCCAGGAGTTGGCGGTGCCGCCCAACCAGCCGAAGGCCCCCCCCGGGGCGTGGGGACGCTGGTATCAGGTCGGCGTACCGGTGCAGCCGGACAAGACCTATCGCTTCCGCGCCTGGTATCGCACTCCGGACGACTTCCGGGGGACGGTCAAGCTGTGGGTGACGGGCACGGAGAAGCAGACGATGCAGGTGCAGGGCCTGAACACGCAGGGCCTGTGGCGGGAGCTGAAGCTGGAGGGCATCAAGCCGGCGGGCAAGGAGGTCGGCATCTACCTGAATGTGATGGATGGCCTGGGCGCAGTCTGGTTCGACGACGTGGAGCTCGTGCCGGCGGCGCCGTAGGCGGCGGCCGGGCCGGACCATTGCTGGCGCGTAAGTCGCACATCCTGCATGCGCATCGCGCGCGGGACGCATCGCGGGTGACACAGCGACGACCTGAACCACTGTGTGTAGCCGCGCTGGGGCGGAGCCCCAAGCCATTCGGCCACTTGGCCGGGTCGACGCTACCTGCACCGTGTGCGTGTTCACATCTGTCGACTAACCTTGACGGCCACGCTCGATATGATTACAGTATGCATTGGACGGCCGACAGGAAGGCAGCTTGCGTCCTGCTGTGCCGCGCGCCCTGTCCCTGGGGTACCAAAGCTTCACGCCGTGGTCCACGCAACGCCAGCAGCCAGCGGAACGGGCACGCCCGCTTGGGCTCCCCGTTCTCCGGCCCATTGCTTAGGCGGCGCAACCCTTCGAGCGGAGTGATCACAGTGTGCAGATGGGCAGCTCTCGTCTGTCTGGTCGCGACCCTCAGTTCCCCGGGACAGTCACAGTGGGGGGCGTGGGCGCAGGGAGGGCCAATGCCCTCTCGCTGGATGTCCTCGGACGGACGCCCGAAGCCGCTGCATGCCGCTCCGGTTACACGCGGACCGCTGCTGATGCGGGAGGTTCGTGCCCCCGG
>CAZIWQ010000811.1:0-3790 GCA_964542355.1 uncultured Armatimonadia bacterium | reverse complement strand
CATCTCGCCGCTAGAGACCCGGCCGGAAGTGACCTTTTCGGCCGGCTCTCTAGTGTCATCGGCCCCGACTCTACCAGGTACTCGTCCGCGAGGCAACCGTCACGCGACCCGCGTGCGCGCGAGGTTGCCTGGCGCGGAGGCCGCCGGTCCCGGTCGGCGGCGAGGTGTGTCGAGCGAGACGCTCGACCTACGCGAGCTGCAAGCGGGGCGCACCCACGACGTGCTTTCAGACAGAGGGAAGAGGCAACCGGCGGGCGAATCTGAACCTCGTAGGCCCGACGCGGGATGGCGGGGGTAATGACAGGAGGCGACAAGACCAGTGATCTCCTTGCGCGCGTATCGTGTCGTGTGGACCGTACCAGTCGTCGTGATGATCGGCCTTGGCCCGAGCGTTGGGGCGGCGCCGGCCGCCGCGAGCAAGCCGGGGGCGCCTCCGGGCCCGCCGGTGACGAGCGTCCACTTGCCGGAGGGGTCCCTGTGGACCCAGGACGGCAGAGTCTGCCACCGCGGCAGCTTCCGCCTGCCGCCGGCGCTGCAGGCGGCCGCCGCCGTGGCGCGGCTCATCCCCATCACCCCCGCCGAGCTCGTGTGGACCGAGGAGCGGCGCGATGCCGATGGGAATGTGACCCGCTTCCGGATGTGCCTGGCGAACCTGCGCACCGCCAAGAGCGAGGAGCTGTTGTCCGGCGCCGATCCGTTTGCAGGCGGGCCCGACTGGCGCCTGCTCGGAGTGAACCTGACCCCCGACCGCAGCGCGCTGATCGTCCGCATCCGGATGTCGGGTAGCGGAGGCTTCAGTGCCGTGCACAGGGTCCGCCTCAAGTCACCGCATGTAGTGAGCGCCGCGCCGGAGAGCACCTGCGTGTGGGACAGCCGCTCGGCCAGTGGCGACATCCGCGTCACCAGCGGCTGGGCCCTGGCCACGCGGGGGGCGCACCTGGCCGACAACCAGCGCAAATACGCCACGCTGATTGTGGGCGATCCCGCGCACCCGCGCGGCCGCCCGCGGTGGCAGGTGGCCGATCCCGCGGCGATCCCGGCGTGGGCCCAGCGTGACATCAGCTCGTGCGCGGTCGCCCCCGATGGCAAGTCGGCGGCCTACCTCAACCCGATCGGCCTGTGGAAGGCATCCCTGCGCTCCGGCGCCACTCCGGCCCGGCAATGGCCCACACCCGCCGGCGAGCACTGCACGGGGCTGGTGTGGGCCAGGGACGGGCAAGGGGTGTTCTTCACCCGCCAGCCGAGCGGCGGGAAGCCCTCGCTGGTCTACGTCCGGTTCGGCACCGCCCGCGCGCAGCTCGTGCTTGCGGGGGCCGAGAACCTGTGTCTGCTCCCCGCGCGCTGACGGCACGGCGGGGCACGGCACGGAACGGCAGCGAATAGCGAATAGCGAATGAGCTGATAGCTGACGGCACGGAACGGCAGCGAATAGCAGAGAGGGAGCGAGCCGATGGCCGGTGTTCCCGCCGTTGGCTATTCGCTTTCTAGCTATCAGCTATCAGCTTCCCCCGTCCTGACGCCTTGACGCCGGGCCCCGGTTCTGCGAGGATACCAGTCCTTCCTTCAGGGCATGGCGCGACCTGACACGTCGCGATGTGGGCTGAGTGTTGTGAGGAGCAACGCGGGCGGGATGGGTCCCCGCGAGCGCCCGGGGTCTGGGAGAGCGGTGGGAGAGCCGCTCTCCGGCCGCGAAGCCACGCCGAAACAGGCCCTGCAGGCCACCCCGCCGGTCGTCGTACCGCGAGGGCCGGCCGGACGTGGCCTTCCCGGCCGGACCCCCGGGCATCACTGCTGGACGCGTGCAAACTATGGCTCTACCTGTGATCGCGATTGTCGGCCGTGTGAATGTCGGCAAGTCCACCCTGTTCAACCGGTTCGTTGGTGAGCGCAAGGCCGTGGTGGAGGACTTCCCCGGAGTGACCCGGGACCGTCTCTACGCCGAGGGCATCATCAACGTCCGCCGGGTGATGCTGATCGACACGGGGGGGATGGTGGGGGCCGAGGAGGGTGACCTCCTGGTTGAGCAGGTCAACGAGCAGGCCATCGAGGCCCTGCGTGAGGCGGATGCCCTCGTCGTACTAGTCGATGGCCGCGAGGGGCCGACCGCCCATGACCACGAGATTGCCGAGATCGTGCGCCGGAGTGGCAAGCCCTACGTGCTGGCCGTCAACAAGATGGAGAAGCGCTCCGCCGACAGCTACGACTTCTACGAGCTGCGGCTGGGCGAGCCGATCGACATCTCCGCCGAGCAGGGATTTGGCATCGTTGACCTGGAAGACGAGCTCCTGGCTGTGCTGCCCCCCGACGCGCCGGAGCCGGCGCGGCGCGCGGGAGAGTTCGCCATCGCCGTCGTCGGGCGGCCCAATGCCGGCAAGTCGGCGCTGATCAACACCATCCTCGGCCACGGACGCCTGATCGTCAGCGAGACCCCGGGCACCACCCGCGATGCCGTCGACACGTGGGCGGAGTATGATGGCACGCCGATCCGGCTGGTTGATACTGCGGGCCTGCGCCGCAAGGGCAAGCGCAGCCAGGGCACCGAGTTCTTCAGCTCGCTACGCACCATGCGCGCCCTCGAGCGCGCCGACATCGGGCTGATTGTCGTCGACGCCATGGACGGCGTCACGGCGCAGGATGCGCGCATCGCGCTCGAAGTGCATGAGATGGGACGGGCGGCCATCGTGGTGGCCAACAAGTGGGACCTCGTCCTGGCAAGCGCCTTCGGCGATGACGAGGAAGTGGACGCGGCCACCCGCAAGCGCAACCTCAAGACGATCTGGGGCGACTTCGAGCGCCTGGCCCGCCACGAGTTGCCGTTCCTGGCGTACGCACCGATCGTCAAGACCTGCGCGCTCAGCGGGGAGGGGGTGGGCGATCTCTTGCCGCTGTGCCGGCAAGTCTACGGGCAGTACGACCTGCGCATCGAGACCGGCCCGCTCAACCGCTGTATCCGGCGCGCGGTGGCCCGGCACAACCCGCCCAGCAAGGCGGGGCGGCCCCTGCGGATCCTCTACGCCACCCAGGTCCGCACACGACCGCCCACCATCGTGCTGTTTGTCAGTGACGCCAAGGTGATGCACTTCAGCTATGAGCGCTACCTGATGAACGCGATCCGTGAGGAGTTCGGGTTCGCGGGGACGCCGGTCAAGCTGCTGATCCGGGGCCGCCGCGAGGAGCACGACTAGACCGACCGGCCGCTCAGACATCCCCGGGAGGGACTCCGTCGGTGACTGCCAACGCCATCGCGGCGGTCGTAATCGCCTACTTCCTCGGTGGCATCCCCATCGGCCTGTTCGTCGGGCGCATGAAGGGGATCCCCGACATCCGTAAGCTGGGCAGTGGCAACATTGGGGCGAGCAACGTGCTGCGTGTGCTCGGGGTCAAGGCGGGGCTGGCGGTCTGGGCGATTGACTGCCTCAAAGGGGTCGTCCCGGTGCTGCTGGCCCGGCACCTGCTCGGGGTGGAGGGCTGGTGGCTGGGCGCCGCAGGGCTCGCCGCCGGGTGTGGCCACTGCTACTCTCCCTATCTCGGCTTCACCGGCGGGCGTGGTGTTTCCACCGGCCTGGGCATCATGCTTGGGCTCTACTGGCCCGTGGGGCTGTGCGCCTTCCTGGTCTTTATCCTCGTCGTGGCCCGGACCCGCTACATCTCGCTGGGGTCGATGCTCGCCTCGACGAGCGCGCCGCTGTGGATGCTGGTCTGGGGAAGTGGCATCGCACCGTACACCGCGGCGTATGCCGTGATGAGCCTGTGCGTGGCGATCGTCATCGTGCAGCGCCATGCGCCGAAC
>CAZIWQ010000810.1:0-3800 GCA_964542355.1 uncultured Armatimonadia bacterium | reverse complement strand
CCGTCGCGTGGCACGCTGAACTCCCACGTCGCCCACTGCCCCGGGGTATCCCAGACGCAGTTTGCCAGCTTGCCGGAGGCCCCCACCTTCTCCACGATCGTTCCCCTGATCTGCCCCTCGGCGGCGACCTTCTCGGCCTCGATGACGATGGCCCCCGCCGCCGGCTGGTACTCCTGTGGCAGCATCGTCGCCGGGCGGATGGGGACCACTTGCGGGGTCAGCTCCATCCGGGGCGCGGCGGCGGGCCCGGTGAGCAGCACCGTGTGCCGTCCCGGCGGCAGCCACAGCCGGTTGTTGCCGCCAGGCTCCACGGGCTTGCTGTCGATGCTCAGGCCGGACGGCGGCGTGGGGCTCGCGAGCGTCAGCTCATAGCAGGCCAACTGCGGTGCCTCAAAGATGCCCCACCAGTAGTGCGTCGCCTGCGTGCCGACGGGGAGCGCATAGTGCGTGAGCGTCAGGCCCGCGGTCGTCGTGGGCTGCGTCTGCGTGACGGGCCAGATGACCTCGTGCTCCCCGACCGGCGCCTGTAGCTCCCACAGCCCCTTCACGGGCTTGATCGTGACGCCCTGTGCCTTCGATAGGTCTGGTTCGCCGCGCAGGTTCAGCATCGTCAGGATCCGCACCGGCTGCCTCGCCCTGATCGTGACGATGTCGCCGAGCTCGTTGGCAACCCAGGCGAAGTCAACCGGTTCGGTGGCCTCGACGAAGGTCATCCCCGCGGCCTTGAGTACCCTCGCGCCGATGCACAGGGCGCGCAGGGGGCGCTGGCCGGCGGACATCGTGACGGCGGCGAGCTCGCCATCGCTGCTGACAGCGCCGGCGCTCATGACACCCGTGCCGCCCCGTTCCCGGAAGAGCACGTCACTGACCTCGCCGGCGCTCGTGAGGCGCGCTCCGAGGGCCTGCTGCGCCGGCAGGCGCTCGATCCGAGCCTCGGCCTCGCCCGGCTTGCGGACCTGCATGACCGTGAAGATGTCCTCGGCCTGGCGCTTCTGCGCCGGCGTCGCCCACAGCGCCCACTCCGGCACGTATCTCTCGGGCGGGACGGGGCGCGTGCTGTCGCCATCCACCGGCTCGACGGGAAAGCCCTTGACCACCTGCATGCCGACATCGGCGGGCGCGAGGAAGCGGCCGTTGAGGGTCACCTTGCCGGTTGTGAGGCGGAAGGACTGGTCGCCGGCCTGCGTCGCGATCGGCGCGACCGCATGCAGCAGCCAGTCATAGCGGGCAGGGCCCTGCGAGGCCTGAAGCGCATCATGCACGACCACGAAGCCCGGTTTGACGAAGAGCATCCGCCGGTCCCATTGCTTCAGCGCGCCCTGGTACATGTCCGGGTCGGACGCATCGCCGAGCATGTAGCCGAAGCCCGGGCTGTCGAGCCAGGTCTGCATCGCGCCATCGCAGCCGGGGTGGCGCGACTGCTGATCCAGGCCATTGACCAGGATCGCGTTGTGCGCGCGGGTGAGCGTCGAGTACTTGAAGAAGTGCTCGCTGCCGAACCAGTCGTAGTAACCCGAGTCGATGGCGGGCTTCTCCCCGTAGGCGTTGATGACGAAGGCATTCTGGTCCTCATGCTGGTGCCCCGCCCAGTACGGCCCGCTGTGCATGGCCACGGTCACCCCCTCGGCACCGCTGAGCAAGCTGGTGTTGAACACCCCCCAGCCGATGAAGCGGTAGAGGATGGACTGCGGCAGGTCGAGCGGAGGCCGGGGCTCGAAGCCCGCTTCGTCGACGGTTCCGCCGGCGTACCAGAGGGCATAGGGGTCGCGGGTGCGCACAGCAAGCTGCTTGACCCGCACCGTCTCGGTGGGGCCGAAGATGCCGTGGTTGGGCCTGCCGGTGTCGGCGAAGGAGACGGCCCACGCGCCCGGCGGGCAGGTGTACATCGGGAAACGCCCGGTCTGGTACAGCCACGGGTGCCGGAAGAGGTCAATCCCGCAGGTCTGCTTCATCATGTCCCCGTACTGGATGATGAACATGAGCCCGTAGCCCCAGTAGGCGATGCCCTCGTTGTTGTCTCCCTGGTAGCCCAGCCCACTGAGGAACAGGCTGCAGTAGAGGTCATAGACATACTGGGCCCAGTCGCCGGCGGGTCCATATTCGCCGACGTGCAGCAGGCCGCTCTCGCCGAGCGCCAGGGCACAGAGCCACGAGTGGTTGTTGTACTCGCGCCCGGCCTCGAGCGGGTTGAGGTTGTCCCACAGCAGCTCCGCGCGGCGGATGAGCATCCCCCGCAGCGTCGCCCTCTCCGCCACCGTCAGGTCCTCATGCAGCGCGTCGTAGGCCCAGTTCAGCCCGCGCAGCAGGTACTGGAAGCCGATGTCGCCGCCCTTGATCGCGCTGCCGCCCAGGGGGTCCCAGCCGGCAGCCTTCAGCGCCATCGCCTTGAGCCAGTCACGCACCTGTGGGTCGCGGGTCTGCACGTAGAGCGACGCCATGTCCTGCAGCCGGACCCCGGTGCGCGAGGTGATGCCGCCATGAACCTTGGTGTACCAGTCGATCCAGGCCGGCCACTGCGGATTGCCCGGGGCATAGGCCGGCGGGTCATCCGGCACGCCCTGCCGATACAGCGACTGCGCGCGCTTGACCAACTCCTGCTGCTGCTTCTCGTCGCCGCACAGCTTCGCCGGGATCACACGCGGGGAGGGCCGGCGGCTGAGCTCCGCCACCGGCAGGGGCGTGGGCAGGTAGCGGTGTGCCTCCGCCGGGATGACGAGCCTCTCGGCCGGAGTCATCTTCTGCAGCAGGGGCGTATCCAGATGCACGCGCCAGTACCACGTGCCGGGCGCCAGGAGCTGCGCGGGCACGTACCAGTTGCGGGTGGTCTCGATGGCAGTCGTCTCGCCGGCGGGGAAAGTCGTGTCCGGCGAATACTCCAGCCGCACCTTCCCCAGGTCGCGCTTCCAGCGGAACAATGGCGCGGCGGTATACGAAGTGCGCTGCTTGTCGGACAACTGGGGCGCTGGTGGCGTGGTGTCCAGGCGGATGTTGTCGAGCCACAGGGTCATGCGAGCGGGGTCGGAGTCCTTGGCCCGCGTGTACAGGTTCAGCCGCTGGAGTACGGTGTCAATGGTGAGAGCGGTCTTCGTCGGCGAGTACAGCTCGGCGGGCATGACGACCAGGTGCCGCCACTGGTCGCGGAAAGCGTCACTGACATACCACTGGCCCCCCTGCGGGGCCAGGAACAGGGCGGCGAAGTAGAGGGGCTGCCCCCCGGCTGCGGCGGTCTCCCGATGATCCAGCGACAGCGTGAGGTTCCTCTCCATCGGCAGGTTGAGCGTGAGGATGGCGGCACACATCCCGCCGGGGGCGGAGTTGGCAAGCTTCAGGCACCGGCCCTGGCCCTCCGGCCCTCCCGGGACGATCGCGGCCACCACATCCCTGCTGACACCCAGTGCGGGGTAGCTCTTCAGGTCGGTGGATTGCTCGAAGTCATACGCGAGCTTCACTTCGGCATGTGCCAAGCATGAGATACCAAGGGCAAGCGCGACCGCGAGCTGCCGCAGTTGTGGGGACACCATAGTAAGCTCACCGCCGATTGTTGTGGAGTTGCCCCTCCTTCGCTCAGCCCGGACCGCAGCCCTCCCTGCGGGCGGACGGACGGACGGCACGGGCAACGGACAACGGACAACCGGCAACGGCTGAGATGACCACGGAATACACGGAATACACGGAAGACGACCGAAACGGCAGAAGGAACTCCAGAGCACACAGAGCACGGCGCCCGAGCAGCTTGACAGTGCCAGGGTCGCGGTCCCCAGCGCCAATCCGAGCCGCCAGGGGCACCAGGTGGCTGCCGT
>CAZIWQ010000809.1:0-3806 GCA_964542355.1 uncultured Armatimonadia bacterium | reverse complement strand
AACACGACCACGCATGCCGATCCGGCGGCGTGTGAGCCGGCGGCCGCCGGACACAACTTCTGGTGCTGGGCGGGGAGCGTGCAGCACGGGAGGGCGTTTTTCAAGGAACACCCCGAGGCCCGGTTGACTGGTGCCGACGGCAAGCCGACCGACAACGAGGGCGCCGTGTGCTTCCTCAATCCGGCCTATCGCGAGTACCTGGCCGGGAACCTCAACGAGCTCGCCGCGCAGATGCGCGACAAGCCCTACCAGTTTGGCTACTACCCCCAGGACGAGTTCTCGTATCGGGGCTGGGGCTGCTGCTGCCCGGTCTGCCAGGCCGAGTTCCGGCGACAGATGCAGGCCAAGTACAAGACCCTCACGGCGCTCAACGAGGCCTGGGGCACCGAGCTGACCGCCTTCGAGCAGATCACGATGCCCGCCGCCGGCGAGCGCTCCGTGCGCTTCTGCGACTGGCAGGAGTTCCGGCGCTGGTCACAACTGGACTTCGCGGGCTTCGTCTACCAGACGCTGAAGGCGGCTGATCCCCGCCACCTGGTCGTGTGGAGCCTGCCATTCTGGGGCGGGGTGAGTGAGGCTGCAGGGTGGTGGAACTTCCCGCAGGTCTCCGACGTGCTCATGCGCCACGGCATCGCCTATGGCTCGGGTGCCTACCGCATCCACATGGTGCGCGACATTGCCGAGTGGTCGGGCAAGCCGGGCGGCGCGCTGTGCATGCCGCCGGACTACTACCCGCCGTTCGTGCGGATGATGCTGCTCATGGACTGCGCGCGTACCGGCCTGTCGCACGTCTGCCTGGCCGGCAGCCCGCACCCGACGTATCAGGGGGTGGCCGACTCGGCGGCGGACTACGCGCGCCGCGAGCCCGGCTTCACCGTGTCGAAGTCCGTCAATGACATCATCTATCAGCTCGACGACCTCTACCTGCTCTCGAAGCAGCGGGCCCCGCAGCTCGGGCTCTATGTATCCGACCGCACCCTGCTGGTCAACGGGCAGAACACCAGCGAGCTCAACGGCCTCCTGAACATGCTCGTGGATCTGAACGTAGACTTCCGCATCTTCTCGGAGTTCAACCTGGGCGATCTGTCGCGCTTCCCGGCCATCATGGTCGCGGGGTGCTCGCGCTGCGTGAGCCCGGAGCTCGCGGCGCAGTTCCGCAAGTACGTGGCCGACGGCGGAAACCTGATCATGTTCGACGGGGCCTTCGCCGCCGACTGGTATGGCCGCGACAGTGGGCATCCCGGCATGGGCTTTGACGAGGTCATCGGCTCGGGCGAGCGGGAGCGGGGCAAGCGCAGTGCCGCAGTCGCCTTCGCCACGGGTGAGCTGTCCGGGATGCCCTCACAGGCACCGTGCGTGGGCGACTTCTCACTGCGCACGCCCACGACGGGCACAGCGATCCTGGGATGGCTGGGCGAGGGCACTCCGGTGGCAACGCTCAGCAGCTATGGCAAGGGCCGCGCGCTCTACGTCGGCGTCAACGTCGGGATGGCCTACACCTCGGCCTGGACCGAAGCCTTCCGCGACGTCCAGCAGACCAACGAGCAGGCCCGGGCGGTGGACGACAATGCCTACGGCTACACCTACCGGCCCCCGGACAGCGGCAAGCCGCAGCCCGCGCAGGGCCACAAGGCCTGGGCCGAGCTGGTCCGCGCCTTCCTCCGCGAGCGCGGCATCCAGAGCAACGTCGAGGTCCCCGGCTACACCGATGGCATCGGCGTCGTACACGTGAAGAGCTTCCGCCAGGGGAGCAGCTACTGGGTGGCGCTCGCCAACCGGCTGACCAACCCCGGCCTCGACGGGCGCGCGACACCACCCCGCCAGCTCAACCAGGTCCTGCAGAACGTCACCGTGCGGGTGCGGCTGGATGCCGACACCTCCCCGGAAGTGGCCTGGCTGCTGCCACTCACCGAGGTGACCGGGCGCGAGCGCGTGGCCTTCCCGCAGGTGCTCCCGCTGAAGATCGTCGCACGGGACAGGCAGCAATGGGCTGAGTTCGTGGTGCCAGAGGTGGTCTACGGGGCGGCTGTCGCGCTGATGGATCGCGGGACCCGCCCGGTGGTGGCCGGAGCCGCGGTCGACGCCGTCACCACCCAGGACACGACCATCAACGCCCGTGGCGTGCTCATCAACACCTCGACCGGACCGATCAGCGGCACCCTCGAGCCGGGGTTGGAGGCCGGGCTCACGGCCGGCGATCCGCCCCGCCCATTCACCCTCCAACCCGGCGAGCGCCTCGAGGCCGCCTTCAAGGTCACCGTCCCGCCCGGCACGGCGTCCGACTACTATCAGGTCAACATGCTCGCCAGGCTTAGCGACGGGCACCAGGTCGTCTCACCCTCGGTCGAGGTGCGGGTACTCGGCGACATCGCGCTCACCGTCGAGCGGGAGCAGACCATCTTCCCGCTCGGGCACCTGCCGCCCGTGTTCACCGCCGACGTGCTGGTCAACACCCTCACCCCGACGGAGCTGGCTGCGCGGGTAGAAGTGCCGCCGGGCTTCACCGTCGAGCCGACTGCGATCAAGCTCAAGCCGCTGCAGCGGGGCGAGCGCCAGCAGGTCCAGTTCCGCTTCGGCGCCCCCGACCCGACCCCGCGCGTTGCCGAGGGGGCGGTGATCGTGAGCGGGACGTTGCGGGGCAAGCCCTACGAGTGGCGTCACCCGATCCGTCTCGCCTGCGGCACCGTCGTCTATCAGAAGCAGGAGGCCTACAAGACGCACGCCTCGATGACCGCCGAGCCCATGCCGCTGACCTGCCTCGAGAACAGCCATGTGCTGGCGACGTTCATCACCAACAACGCGGTCGTGCACGACCTGGTGCTGCGCGACACGAACACCGACCACCTGGTGCCGGGGGAGTACCCGTTCGGCTGGGTGTGGTATGGGCTCAATGCCGGCTGGGCGCCTGCGGGGACCTCCGGCCCGGGCGACCAGGCGAGCCTCTCGGTGCGCGGCAAGTCGCCTGACGGCAAGCCGATCGAGGTGACCTTCCTGCTGCGCGAGGGCGACTCGCACCTCGCCGTGGACATCAAGACCAACGGGGCGGGACTGATCCCGAACATGTTCTACCTGATGTCGCGCATCGGCGTCGACGGGTCCGGGCACGTGAACCACGTGCCGATGACCGGGGGCGTCAAGACGATGAAGTGGCCCGGTGGGTGGCGCGATCTGCCGGCGAGAGACCTCGCGGCTAGCTGGCTCGCGGTGCACGACACGAAGACCGACCAGACGTTCGGCTGCATCTATCGCTTCCCTTCGCTCGACCACGTGCGCCTGGGGCCGGGGCAGGCCGGGTACAACTACTGGGTGTTCTTCCCGAAGACGGACGCGCCGATCGGCGACCTCAGCTTCTACCTGTCGGCTACGAAGGGCGGACCGGAAGGCGTGCAGGCGCTGTACGAGAAGCTGAAGGCGAGGTAACGCAGCCGTCGGTTGGCCGTTCGCCGTGCCTGCCGTCATCGCTGTTGGCCGTGCCGTCGTCGTTTGCAGGGCGCGCACCTGTGGCGCGCCGGCCGTCGGCCGTGTCGTGTGTAGGGCGGCGGTTGATCCCCCGCCCTACTGACGGCAAACGGCATGTCTGCCTCACCCCCGTCCCCTCTCCGTTCCGGAGAGGCTCGGCGGACGCAGGCGCGAAGCGCCTACAGCGTCCGCGGGCGAACGACCGCAGCGCCGGCAGATGGCAAGCCTCATCGTGTCGCTGTGTCCGCAGGCCACCCGTGAGCGACACCCGGCACCCACCCTCAGACACCCCCTCTCCGGGACGGAGAGGGGGCCGGGGGGTGAGGCCGGTACGGCGCACGCCAACG
>CAZIWQ010000808.1:0-3806 GCA_964542355.1 uncultured Armatimonadia bacterium | reverse complement strand
GGGGCCTTTCCCTCGCTCTGCATCTCCACCTGCGGCGCAGGGGCGGCGCGTCCTGACGCTGCCGCAGGCACCGGACCGCCGTCGCTGCTGGTCCACACGATGTCGCCTGGCGCACTGTCGTCCTTGGTCCGCGCCGGCGGCGTGCCGCCGTCATCCTTCAGGTCCGGTCCCACGCTGTAGAGGGTGAAGCCCGCCCCCTGCCGGTGATAGACGAACGGCTTGCCGCTGAACGGGTCTTCCTCCGCCGGCCAGGGCAGTGCCGTCAGCCCCTCCGGGTAGCTCCCGTGCTGTCGCCGGTACGTCTCCAGAGCTAGCACCGTCTGCAGCAGGCGGTTCTGGGCCGTCGCCCGATCACATTTCCCGTGTGCCCGGGAGAACGCCGGCACGAGTGTGCGAGCGATGATCAGCAGCCCGCCGGGAGGCCGTTCGGAGGGGCCATCGCCGGCATTGCGCCTGGCGGTCGCACCGGCGTCGGACCGCCGCTCCAACTCCCCCCTGGCCTCGCGCCAGGGACGGCCGGCCAGCTCGACCTGCTTGCCCATGTAGTGGAGGTAGTAGAGCTCATCGAGCTTGCGCCAGGGCGCGCCTACGGGGGAGGTGTACAGGCGGCACACCCACGCCAACAGGGCGTCGCGCTGACCTCCCCCGACGAGGCTTGGCAGGTCGCGGCGCAACCGCCGCGCCGGCCACCCGAAGATGTCCAGCCCCATCGCCCGTTCCGCCTCCATCGAGCGCACGAAGGCAGCGGGGTACTCCCGCCGCCGCAGTGTCTCCCGCAGTCGCGACATCGCCTCAACGGACGCCGGTGCCGTCGCCAGGCAGTTGCGCGCCGCCTCGAAGGTGATGATGTCCATGGCGTAGCCGACGAGCTGGTTGATCACCGTCGGGTCCTCGGCGACATGGCCGGCCATGCGGACGGCGATCCCCAGGGTGTCGAGGGCCTCGTCGCCGCGCCCCTCGATGGCTGCCACCTGCGCGCAGAAGGCCACCAGCCGAGCCGCCTCGCGGAACTTGGCCAGGTGCGGGAAGACCGTCCCCGGCCCATCCTGCCAGTTGATCGGGAAGACCGCATGCGGGTACTCGGAGGCCTGGCGCAGCTTCGCCACCACCGGGGCCAGTGGGGGCCCGTGCACCACCGCGGCCCGGAATCGTGGCAGCGGCTCGGACCCCTTCAGGGCCTCGTTGATGGCGTTGAGCTGAGCGGTGGTCAAGCCCCCGAGGCCTGGCAGGTTCTGCAGTTGCTCGCCCGGTGCCGGCCACCGCACGCCGAAGACCTCCTGGTATGCGCGGGCTGCGTTCTGGTCGTCCGGGACAGTGCGCGCCGTCGCCGCGACGATTGTCAGGGGCTTGCCCTGCGCCTTGAGGGCCGCGAGCTCGCGCTCCAGCTCCCGCCCGTACTTGATGTTCAGGATCGTCCACGGTGTTCCGAGGACCACGATCAGGACCAACAGGATGACCGGCAGGCGCTGCAGGAAGCGCCGGGTGCCGCGCAGCCACCACTGGCCGAACCGGCCGAAGGTCGGGAAGCGATCAGTCATCAAGCCACCTGCTCTCCTTGTGCTCCCAGCCCAGGAGCAGCATCGAGTGCTGCTCCTGGTACAGCTTCGGGTCCACCCACGCCACCGTCTTCTCGGCCCTTGACTGGCCCATGAGCGCGGTCAGCTTGCGCTCATGGACGTGCCCGAAGGCAAGGTTGGTGGCGACGATGAGGCCGGCGGCGGCGGTCAGCGCCCATTGCACCACCCGGGCGCGGCGCCGCGCCCGAACGCGGTCACGGGCACGGGCGAGCAGCCGTTCCCGCACGGTTGGCGAAGGCTCACCCAGCGACACCTCGCGCAGCTTCTTCTCAAACAGTTCGTCCGACATCGGTCTCGTCACCCCACATTCCCCGTAGCTTCTCCAGGGCGTAGCGGTAGCGGCTGGCGACGGTGTTGGAGGGTTGCCGCATCCGCTCGGCGATCTCCGCGAAGGTCAGGCCGTACCACACCTTGAGCACCACGACTTCGGCCTGCTCGGGTGGCAACTGGCTCAGGTAGCGGCGGCATGTCAGACCGTCCGGGCTGACGGGCGCCACGCTCCCGCCGGCGGACTCCAGACCGGCCTCGGACTCATCGGCGCGCACGTCGTCCCGCGACCGGGCATGCCGCCGGCGACCGGCCTGATGCCGCGCGATCCCCAGCAGGTAGGCCTCCACACTGGCGATACTCAGCACCCCGCGTCCCCGGTCGAGCAGCGCCAGGAAGGTCTCCTGCAGCGCGTCCTCGGCTTCGTGCTCGGGCAGCCCATAGCCCAGCAGCACGTGGTAGACGCGCCGCCCATAGGCATCATAGAGTGGCCCGAGGGCATCGGCGTCGCCCGCCGCCAGCCGCGCCAGCAGTTGTCGCTCCAGGCTGTGCTCCATATTGCGCCTGTCGTCCGGGGAGTTGCTCTATCCTGTAGTGTGTTTCAGGGGCGGGGATTTGTCTACCGGCGGGTGCGGTGATTCGGGTTCTCCCGGTGCCGCAGGCAGGGGGGCGGAGAGCGGCGGCGGAATGCGGCCGACGCGGCGCTGTGTCAACGCAACTGGTTCCGTGGTATGCTGCCATGTACAGATCCATCTGCAGATCCGTTTGACAAGCCCTCGATTACGGCTATAATCATCATGTCTATCAGCCCCGTACTCCCAGCCCTCGGGCAGGGACTGCGGGGTTTATGCTTTCGCACAGTGCAGCTCGGGGGACCGCGCGATGCCCCGACGTCCTGATGCCCTGCGGGTCATGGTCTTCATAGACGGCCAGAACCTGTTCCACGCCTGTCGCCGGCACTTCGGCCACGGCTACTGCCACCCGCACCTGCTGGCGCAGGAACTACTACAGGGACGTGAGCCGGCAGGCGTCCGCTTCTACACCGGTCTGCACGACCCGCGCATCAACCCCGCCGCCCACGCCGCCGTCAGCCGACGTCTCGCGGTCATCCGCGAGAGCGGCGTCTGGGTCTACACGCACCCACTCAGGTACGCCGACAGCGAAGTAGTGGATCACACGATCGACCCCTGTGAGCACGGGTTCTGCAAGGTGGACACCGTGCGCCAGGGCCGGGAGAAGGGGATTGATCTGCGCATCGGGCTGGACATGCTGCGTCTCGCCCGGCAAGGCCGGTATGACGTTGCGGTAGTGGTGACCCAGGACACTGACCTCAACCAGGCGGTTGACGAGCTTCTGCTCTTGCGCGACGAGCTCGACGTCTGGCTCGCCTGTGAGACCGCCTATCCCTACAACCCGACCTCGGGCCACCCCAACTTCCGACTCCGGTCCTGCCGTCGGTACCACATCATCGGGGAGGCCATGTTCGAGCGCATCCGCGACGACACCGACTACAGTAGGCCTCTGAGGTCGACGCGTCTCTAGAAGAGCGGGCGCAACGCCGTTCCGAGGCCGCGAGGCCACGCCAGAATGGCTCTGGCGGGCACTCAGCCGGCCCCCTGGACGTCCGGCCCATACCCGGCGCACGGACCCCGGACCACCGCGCAATCGGGCCACCGACCGAACCCGGCAGGATACAGGTGCCAAGTCAGCAGGCCTGAGAGAGCGTCAATAGGGGGGCACCAGACGTGCCTCGCACGTGGCGGCACGGCGAACGGCACGACAACACCGGTGGGGCACAGGTATCCGCCCTACAGACGGCAACGGCATGTCTGCCTCACCCCCGTCCCCTCTCCGTGCCGGAGAGGGGTGGACGGTAACGTCTGACGGCGGCGTGTCACGCGTTCCGCTACCTACCTGCTGACACCCCCTCTCCGGGACGGAGAGGGGGCCGGGGGGTGAGGC
>CAZIWQ010000807.1:2029-3810 GCA_964542355.1 uncultured Armatimonadia bacterium | reverse complement strand
GGGGCGACGCGTGCGTAGACGGCAACGTGTTCGACCTTGGCATCGAGTTCGGCATCGGACATGCGAGTGAGATCCTCGCCGGTCAGTGCCACGGAGTCCGGTTTGACGATGCCCAGTTCGCGGCCGACGGCGACAGCGGTGTTCTTGTGGTCGCCGGTGATCATGACGGCGCGGATGCCGGCGCGGTTGCAGGTGGCCACGGCGTGCTTGGCTTCCTCGCGCGGCGGATCGATCATGGCCATGAGGCCGAGGAAGCACAGGTCGCGTTCGACGGTCTCCGGGGTGGGTTTCTCCGGTACGCCGGGCAGTTCGCGGCTCGCGACGGCGAGCACGCGCATGGCCTGGTCGGCGAGCTGGTCGGTCTTGTGGTAGATGGGCAGGTTGTGTCCGATGGCGAAGTACCCCTCGCCGTTGTCGAACGCCAGGTAGTGGGGATCGACCTTTCTCTGGCGCACAAACCCCTTCGGCTGTGCCCCGGTGGCCGTGAAAGCCCCCGTACCACCCGTGGTCTGACCGCTGCGGTCGCGCAGCGTCAGCGCGAACGAGTACGTGCCCGTCTCCAGCGGGGTGAACCGCACCCGCCAGGAGTTGGCGTTCGCCGGGACCATGAGCTCGCGGTCGTCAACCAGCTCGCGCCGCTGAGGCGTCATGAAGAAGCCCGGGACATTCACGTGCTTGCCGGAAGGGGCGACGAACTCGGCGTCGAGGGCCACGTCGGCGGGATCGTAGGGGTTGTCATAGCTGGCGCCGAGGTCGACCGTCAGCTCGAGCCGCTCCCCGCGCGGGAGGCTGGTGGCGCTGGGGACTGCAGCGCGGATGGCGAGCGGCTCACGCATCGGCCTCACCTCTCCCGGCAGGCTGTCCGGCATCGTGTCAAAGTCAACGTTGAGGTCGGCGCCCACCCGCCGGCCGAGGTCGAAGTCCGCCGGCACGAGGTTGTAGCGGAAGGTGTACGACGTGGTGCTGCTCTCGAGCGAGGGGGTGCGGTACCCGCCGGCACTGAACGCGAGGCACCGCCCGTGCGCCAGCTCAATCATGAACCGGTCGGTCGCCGCCGCAGGGTTCGTGCCGATGGTCCCGCTCCAGGAGGGATGGGCCCACACGCGCTCGGAGCCGGTGAACGTCTCGCGCGCCGCGTAGAGGTGGACCCACACCCCGCTCGCGAGCTTGAGGGCCGCCGTCTTCTCGAACTCGCAGTGGACGCGGACACCGGTCGCCGTGGGGATGAGCTTGAGTGAGTAGCCCATCGGGGCCGAGCCGTCACGCGCGGAGAACGTGCCGGCCATGCTCACGCTGCCATCCGGCTCGAGGGTTGGGCCGGCCGCGATCTTCCCGCCCTGCAGGGTCTCGTACTTGTAGTCATCGCGCCACAGGAACACATGCCATCCGAGGCGGCGGCCGCCCTCGAGGCCGGCGGAGAAGCGGCCGCCCTCGAACCGAAACACCTGGTCGTCGCGCTTGAGCACGAAGGCGGCACCCTCCGCCACGAACCCCTGGGCGACAACTGCGATCTGACAGCCGATGAGCAGCGCAGCGACGAGCAGTGCCCTCATGACGCTCCTTCGGACGAATCTCGGTCGGTATGGGATGGCTGCGCTTGTCGTTCGCCCCCCGGGCGCAGGAGTCCTGCGCGGAGGCCGACGGCAACGGCGGGGAGTGCGCGGGGTCTCACTTCCGTCCGGCACTCCCGTGCGGATCTCGATTGCGGGCATGAAGTGCCCGCGCGAGATCCGCACGCGAACGGGGTCCGGGGCCTGTGGCCCCGGCGGGGTTCGGGGCGG
>CAZIWQ010000807.1:0-2019 GCA_964542355.1 uncultured Armatimonadia bacterium | reverse complement strand
GGAGGCCGACGGCAACGGCGGGAGCGTGGGAGCGTGGGAGCGTGGGAGCGTGGGAAGCAGCAGACGACACAGAACAGGATGAACAGGACAGCGGAAACGGCGGACAGGACGACGGCCACGGCAGGGAGACGGATGACGGCGGCGCGCCATCCCGCAGAGCGGGACGCGCCCTACAAACGACGAACGGCAACAGCGCCAAGGAGCGCAGGCCGCCGGCGCCGAATAGGCCCCCCTGCGTAGTCTGAATGCCACGCTCTCCGCCTGGCCCAACGGGTTCGGGCGAGGGCGCAAGGAGAGAGACCCGGATGACCGTCAGAGTCGGTTTCGTCGGGACGGGCGGGATCGCCAACCGCCACCTCAGAGAGGCACAGAGCAATCCCAACGTGGAGATGGTGGGCTACTGTGACGTGGCCCTCGACCGGGCTCGCAAAGCCGCCGAGACGTACGGGGGGAACGCCTACGACAAGTTCATCGACCTGTATGACACGGAGAAGCCTGACGCGCTGATCATCTGCACCCCGCCGTTTGCCCATGGCGAGATTGAGGAGGAGGCCTGCAAGCGCGGGATCCACTTCTTCGTCGAGAAGCCGGTGGCCGTCAGCATGGAGCTGGCGAACCGTGTGGCGAAGGCGGTGCGCGACAGCGGAGTGATCGTCCAGGTCGGCTACATGTTCCGGTGCTCGCCGGCCCTGATCAAGGTGCGCGAGCTCTTGCAGATTCACAAGCCCGCGATGGTCCAGGCCCACTACTACATGCCCGGCCTGCCGGGCCCGCCGTGGTGGCCGAAGATGGAGCTGGGTGGTGGCCAGCTCATCGAGCAGGCGACGCACATGCTTGACCTCGGCCGCTTCCTGGCCGGCGACGTAGCGGCCGTGTCGGGTGCGACGGCCACGATCCGCGACTGGACCGCCGTCCCCGCGGGCTACCAGCCGGAGGGTCTGCTCAAGTACTCGGCCGTGTTCGAGATCCCCGACACGACCGGTCTCGTCATGCAGTACGAGAACGGCGCGCTGGGGACCCTGAGCTGCTCGCTGGTACCCCAGGCGGCCTGGGATGTGGGCTTCAAGGTGGTCGCCGACGGTCTGCTGATCACCATCAGTGGCGCCAATGCCAGTTGGGTCGGCGATGAGACGGGCGAGATGCAGGCACCCGCCGACTGGGCCACCTATGTCCAGAAGGACTTCATCGATGCGGTCATCCAGAACCGGCCCGCCGGCATCCCGTACGATGAAGGCGTCAAGAGTCTCGCCGTCTCCGTTGCCGGCTACGAATCGGTGAAGCGCGGCGGGGGACCCGTCAAGCTGGCCGACCTGATCGGCTGATAGCACACGCGCGATGGGGCGCTGCCGGCGGAGGGGGCTACCCGATGTAGTGGCGGGCGGCGAGGTCGGCGACGCCGACGAGGGCGCTCAGACTCCCGACACCGAACACGGCGAGGATGAGACCGTCAGTGGGGCTCTGCAGCCAGCGAAGCAGGACACTCATGACCGTGTTATCGGTCGGGAGGGCCCCGAGCGTGCGCCAACTGCTGGTGTAGGGAGGGCAACGTATCTGTCACAGACTCGTTACACGTCAGCCCTCCAGCCCTGCAAGGGGGCGGCCGCGGCGTGGGTTCGGGCGCCGTGGGAGGCGCTCTTCTGCCGCCCCCATGCGGGGGCTTGGTCCGGGAAGGGAGGCGGAGGTCACGGGTTGTCGAGCCCGTCGCGGGGGTCAGAAGACTTCCCGCGCCGCGCAGGTTTGTCTCGCGGAATGGCAGGACCCCTGCGGGCTTGTCCCGCAGGTGAACCAGACTGAGTGGGCTACCGAATGCGGCTCCGAGACGTGAGACCCCTGCCCGGCTTGTCCGGCAGGTGAATGAGATTCCGCCGCTAGCTGCGCCCACTGCTCCTTCCTTGAACCTCCTTCGTCCCCGCCGCCGGGCAAGCCCGGCGGCGGGGACGAAGGAGGGGAATTCGGGCGGGAGACACGCGAGCTAGCCCACTCAGTCTCGCTCACCTGCCCGACAAGCGGGCAGGGGTC
>CAZIWQ010000806.1:2505-3810 GCA_964542355.1 uncultured Armatimonadia bacterium | reverse complement strand
CTGTGAGTGGCCTCTGCGAGCCTCTGAGCGTAGCGTCGCGGCCTCAGAACGGCTTCTCGGCCGCTCTTCTAGCGATCGCGCCCGGTGACCCGGAAGTGCATGCCCGGGATCTCCGGCCACACCCGCTGGCAGGTCAGGCACACGACATGCCCGCGGGGTACGTGCTCGCTGTGGTGGACAGCGCCGTGGCACAGGGGATAGGGGCAATGGCCACTGCGGAGCTTCCCGGCCCGGGCGGCCAGGCTCCGGACCGTCGCCCCAGCCACTACCAGGAAGATCCCGGCGAAGATTGCCAGCACGACAATCTTTCCGCTCGTGGAGTGCACCGGGATGCTCAGGAGGCCACCGATCAGCACGCACAGGAGCAGTGTGATCAGGGGTGTCAGGACGTCTGACTTTGTCGTGAGCCGCGTGATGCCTCCCAGCATTCGTCTCTCTCCTCAGTCGGACCCGTCCCCACGGACGGGCGCATAGTCCGTCTCCACATAGACGATAATGAGAATGCACTATGACGCGGATGTGACTGCAGTTATTATGCACAGAAGCAACTGCGAAAGCAAGAGTGAATCTGGATGTGCCCGCGGACCCCGACAACCTCCCGTCTGCCCGGGAGAGGCACCTGCGACGAATGCGGCCACCGCGTAGGTCGAGCGTCTCGCTCGACAGCCCCCGCCGACCGGGACGGTCGGCCTACGCGACCGCGGCCCGTCCGCCGTCCGCCCAATGCCAAGTGCCACATGCCAGATGCCGCCGTCCTCGGTCCTCGGTCCTCGGTCCTCGGCCGTGCGTTGACGCAACCGCCGGCTTGGACTATAGTGCCGACAGTTGCCGGACGAGTCGCCGTCTTCCCGCCGCGACCCCCACTGCCGAGGCCTGCAGACATGAGTAAGTCCGAACTGGCTGAATGGCTGGCCATGATCCTGGTTATCGTGCTATGGTGGCCGATCCTGTTCTTCAACTGGGGGCCGGCGCCGTACCGCATCTTCCTGTACGCCTACTCGATCCTCGCGCTTGGCATCATCCTGGTGCGACGCTGGCGGCGCGTCAACGAGGGGTTTGCGGTCAGCGAGAGCATGATGCGGGCCAAGCTCGCGGCCGAGGAGCAGGCGCGCGGAGGGAAGCCCTCGCTGGACGAGAAGCGGCCACCCGATGTGAGTGACCGACTGCCGTTCGCCCCCCCCGCCTCCCCACCGCCGGAGCAGCCGGGGCCGCGCAAGTAGGCCCCCCGCCACGACGCTGCTGTCTTCCAGGAGGCGCGGTCCGTGCGGTCGCCGACACGCCGGATGAAGGACAGCGGCGGCGTCA
>CAZIWQ010000806.1:0-2495 GCA_964542355.1 uncultured Armatimonadia bacterium | reverse complement strand
AGGCGTAGACTTCCTTGTGGCCGGTGCGGTTGCCGACCAGCAACAGGCGCGCGCCGGCCAGGTTGAACCAGCCGGACCGGACCAGGTCGGCTTCCAGGGGCTGCCGGACCAGCGCCGGCGCGCCCGCGGCTCAAGGTGCCTGCGCCTCTGGGGCCGGCCATGCCGTCCTCGCTCGCATCCGCCGGGGCCGGCACTACGAGGGACAGATCGTTCACGTAGAGATGCTCCCTGCCCGCGAGGCGAGCTTCCAGGCCCCCGGCGCAGAGATCCCTGTCCGCCTGCGGCAAGTGCTGGCCCACGATGGCATCTCTGAGCTCTACACCCACCAGGCGGTGGCCCTCGACGCCATCCGACGCGGCGAGAGCGTTGTTATCGTCACCTCGACCGCCAGCGGCAAGACCCTGTGTTATAACCTCCCGGTGCTTGAGGCCGTGCTGCAGAACCCGCGTGCCCGGGCGCTGTACCTGTTCCCCACCAAGGCCTTGACGCAGGATCAGCTCAAGACGCTGAAGCACTACCGCGAGCTGGACCCGGAGCTGCCGCTCGAGGCCGGCGCATACGATGGTGACACCCCTCAGGAGCTGCGGCGCAAGCTGCGCGATGAGGCCAACATCATCCTGACCAACCCCGACATGCTCCACAGCGGCATCCTGCCCAACCATCCGCGCTGGTCGCATTTCCTGGGCGGGCTCCGGTTCATCGTGATCGACGAGGTGCACAGCTACCGCGGGATCTTCGGGAGCAATGTCGCCAACATCATGCGCCGACTGCGGCGCATCTGCGCGCACTACGGTGCCGATCCGGTGTTCATCTGCTGCAGCGCCACCATCGGGAACCCGGCCGAGCATGCCTCCGCCATCGTCGGAGCGCCGATGACGCTGGTGGACAACGACGGTTCGCCCCGCGGCGCCAAGCAGTTCGTGCTGTGGAACCCGCCGTACGTGGACGAGGCGCGGCTGGCTCGCCGCAGCGCCAACATGGAAGCACAGCGGCTGATGTGCGATCTGATCGACAAGTACCACGCGCAGACCATCGCCTTCGTGCGGGCCCGCACGACCGCCGAGCTCCTGTATCGCTACGTGCAAGATGAGCTGCACAAGCGCAGTCGCCGGCTCGCCGACGCCGTGCGCGCCTACCGCGGCGGCTACCTGCCCAGCGAGCGCCGCGAGATCGAGCGTCGCCTGTTCAGCGGCGAGCTGATGGGCGTGACGACCACCAACGCCCTCGAGCTGGGGATCGACATCGGCAGCCTCGACGCCTGCCTGATGGTTGGCTACCCGGGCACGATTGCCAGTAGCTGGCAGCAGGCGGGCCGCGCCGGCCGCAAGCAGGACCAGTCCGTCGCCATCCTCATCGCCCGCCAAGACCCCATTGACCAGTACCTGATGCATCACACCGAGTATTTCTTCTCACAGCCCCACGAGACCGCGGTGATCGACCACCACAACCCGTATATCCTCTACGGGCACGTCCGCTGCGCGACTCAGGAACTCCCGGTCACCGGTGACGACCAGGACCTGTTCGGCGAGTTCCTGGGTGGCATCATGCAGATCCTGCAGGACGACCGCGAAGTGCAACCGATCGAGGGGCGGTGGTACTGGCGCGGCCCCTCCTACCCGGCCGGTGACGTCAACCTCCGCACGGCCGACGAGCATAACTACGTCATCCAGGATGAGGACGCCGGCCAGGTCATCGGCCAGATGGATGAATGGGGCGCCTTCACCCTCCTGCACTCCGAGGCGATCTACCTCCACGATGGCGAGACGTACTTCGTGGAAGAGCTCAACCTCACGGAGCGGGTTGCCCACGTGCGCCGCAAGACGCTCGACTACTTCACGATGTCGGTCGACCGGACCCAGATCCAACTGCAGGACATTCCCGAGGAGCCGCCGCAGGAGCGCACGTGGCGCATCAGCGAGGTGGGCACCGGTCCGGCGCGCGTCACCAGCCTGGTCTACATGTTCCGCAAGGTCAAGTTCTTCGACAGCGACTCGCTCGGCTTCGGCAACCTGAGTCTGCCCCCGCTGGAGCTCGACACGGTGGCGTTCTGGCTGGTTCCGCCGCGCCACGTGCTCCAGAAGGTCCGGCTCTACGAGCGGCGACCGGAAGACGGCCTGCTGGGCATCGCCAATGCCATGGCCGGCGTGCTGCCGGCACACGTCATGTGCGACCCCGCCGACATCGGCAGTGTCGTCGACTCCGGCAACCTCGCCTCCCCCGCCATCTTCATCTATGATCGGTTCCCGGGCGGCGTCGGGTACGCCGAGAAGGTCTTTGAGATCACCGAGCAGGTCGTGCGGTCGGCGCTGGAGCTGATCGTCGAGTGTGGCTGCGAGGACGGTTGCCCCTCCTGCGTCGGGTCACCGCTGCCCCACTTCGAGCCGCAGGGGGCCGACATCGAGACGCGGGGCAAAGTGCCCGACAAGGAGGCGGCCCGCTGTATCCTCCACGACATCCTCCAACTGGCGCCGTACGAACCGCGGCCGCCCGACCCC
>CAZIWQ010000805.1:2751-3817 GCA_964542355.1 uncultured Armatimonadia bacterium | reverse complement strand
TGGTCGCGGCCGTTGCCGAGAGCCACATGCCTCATGCCACATGCCACATGCCAGACCCCACGGAGGCCACCCCTGAGACGCTTTCGCTCAAGCACCTTCATCGCTGTCCTCGGCATGGCTCTCTATCTCGCCGGCTGTCCGGCACCACACCCGATGGGCGTACGGCCGCCACTCTCCGGCGAACCCAGACCCACCGAACCGGCGAAGCCGCCGACCCCGCCACCCTCGGGCAAGCACTGGGTTGTCGGCATGTCGCAGTGCAACCTGGGTGAGCCATGGCGCGTGCAGATGAATGCCGATGTCCGCGAGGCGGCAAAGGGCGCACCAGAGCTGGCGCTGCTCTACAAGGACGCCCAGAACAAGGCCGAGCAGCAGCAGGCACAGGTGCGCGAGTTCATCGCCCAGGGCGTCGACCTGATCATCATCAGCCCGAAGGAGGCCGTCCCCCTCACTGCACCCGTGGCCGAGGCGATGGACAAGGGCATTCCGGTGATCGTGCTTGACCGCAAGATCCAGGGCGACAAGTACACCTGCTTCATCGGGGGCGACAACGTCCTCATCGGTCGCGAAGCCGGGAAGGCCCTCGTGAAGCTGCTCAACGGCAAGGGCAAGGTGGTGGAGCTGCAGGGCCTGAAGACCTCCACGCCCGCCGGCGAGCGGCACCAGGGGTTCATGGAGGGCATCAAGGGCTCGCAGCTCGAGGTCATCTTCAGTGCCGACTGCCAGTGGCTCGAGCCCAACGCCCAGCGCGAGATGAACTCGGCCCTGTCCCGCTTCGACCGCATTGACGCGGTCTACGGCCACAACGACCCCAGCGCCCACGGCGCCTACATGGCGGCCCGCCAGGAGGGCAAGCGGCGCGAGCAGACGATCAAGTTCGTTGGCATCGACGCGCTCCCCCAGGAGGGTGTCGAGTATGTGAAGCAGAAGATCCTCGCAGCCACCCTGGAGTACCCCACGGGTGGCAAAGAGGCGATCGCGACGGCCCTGCGCATCCTGAAGGGCGAGACCGTCGAGAAGAACGTCATCCTGGGCACGCGCCTGTTCACCCCGGAGAACGTCGCCG
>CAZIWQ010000805.1:0-2651 GCA_964542355.1 uncultured Armatimonadia bacterium | reverse complement strand
TGCCGTGGTAACCAGACGCACCGATGCCGAGACGCTCGCCGGCTATGCCACCGACGAGAGCGGCATCTTCACTGCCGACGACCTGCAGGCCGTCTACACCCCCCAGTCCGAAGCCGAGCTGGCCGAGACGCTCGTCGAGGCCAACCGCGAGCAGGTGCTGGCGACCGTCTCCGGGGCGGGGACCGGCATCACCGGCGGCCGCGTGGCGCTGCATGGTGGTATCGTCATCAGCACCGAGCAGATGTGCACGCCGCTCTCTCACTCGTCGCCGGCCCTGGAGACCGAGCACCTGGGGCGCCACTACACGATCCATGTCGACGAGGCCGCCGGCGAGGCGCGCGTCCCGGCCGGCATGCCACTCGACGTCCTCGAGCAACTGCTCCCCGCCGGGCTCCTGTACCCCCCCGACCCCACCGAGCGGACGGCATCGCTCGGCGGCACGCTCGCGACGAACGCCTCCGGCGCGCGCACCTTCCACTATGGGGCGACGCGCGAGTGGGTTCTGGGCCTGCGGGTGGTGCTGCCGACCGGCGAGACGCTGGCGATCAACCGGGGCGAGGTCTGCGCCACCGGCCGCGAGCTGCACTTCACCACCGAGCAGGGCACCCCCCTGAGCGTCCCCGTCCCCACCTACACGATGCCGCGGACCAAGAACGCCGCGGGCCTGTATGCCGCCCCCGACATGGACCTCATCGACCTGTTCATCGGCAGCGAGGGGATCCTCGGTGTCGTGTCCGAAGCGCGCCTGCGGCTGGCCCCGCGCCCCCCAGAGCTGGTGAGCGAGATCGCCTTCTTCACACAGGAGATCGAGGCGCTCGCCTTCGTCAACGACCTGCGGGCGGCTGCCATCAGCGGCACGATGGACGTCCTCTCCCTGGAGTACTTCGATGCTGACTCGCTGGGGTTCATGGAGCATCCACTCGTGCAGGAGAGCTACGGGGCCGCGGTCTACACGGAGGTGGCCGGGACGGTGGACGAGGTGGAGCCGTTGCTCAGCGCCCTGGAGGAGCACCACTGCGTAGAGGACTGGTTCGCCGAGACGGCAGACGACCGGCGCGAGCAGCGTGAGTTCCGCCACTCGCTCCCCGACGGGGTGAACAGCTACCTGCGGCGCCACGGGAGCCAGAAGCTGGGTACCGATCTCGTCGTCCCGCCGGAGGACTTCCCGGCACTGCTCGCCAGCTACCGGGCCGCCGGAGCTGCGTTCGCGCGCGAGTACCCGCGCGAGGGCAAGCATACCGTGATCTTCGGCCACGTCGGCAACTACCACCTGCACGTCAACTTCATCACCCACGGACCCGAGGAGCTGACCTTCGCCAAGCATCTGTACTCGGGCCTGGCACGGCAGGCCATCGCGGCCGGGGGCACGATCTCGGGCGAGCACGGCGTCGGCAAGAAGACGATCGCCCTCGACGGCCGCACGATCCCCTATCTCGAGATCATGTACGGTCACACGGGCCTCTTGCAGATCGCGCGCGCCAAGCGCGCCGTGGACCCCCGTCTGATCCTCAACATCGGCAACATCGTCCCCCGGGAGTACTTCCGGGAGCTCTGACCACGGCGCCGGTCGTTGCCGTCCGCCGTCTGTAGGGCGGGTCCCGCAGGGCGGGACCACCCTGAGCCCGCGAAGCGGGAGAAGGGTCGTTGCCGTTGGTTGTTGCCGTCCGCCGTGGTAGGAGCGCTCCCCCGAGCGCGATGGCGCGCCACTCACCCCCCGCCACGCGCGAGGCGCACGGCCCCCTCCCGCCACGCTGCTCTCCTGCCGTTGTCGTGCGTCGTTGCCGTTGCCTACCGCCGCGCGGTCGCGCTCGGGGGAGCGCTCCTACCACGGCACGGCGGCTCCGCCGCCGAGGCCTCAACGCACGAGCACGTCCGCACCGCACCCCAGGGAAGAAACCCGTCGCTCGCACGACTCACCTTTCAGCGAACCGCAATCTGCGGATACCAGCGCATCTAGCGCACAAGGGGATGAGTCATGTGAAGCAGGTCGCTCTCGTCGTAGCCGCTCTCGCGGCGATGTTGCTGTGCTCGGTCTTGCCGGCGTCTGCAGGGCAGGTCGACTTCTCCGCCTGGCATGAGTACCTCAAGCCCTCCCCGCCCTGGCCCGGCCCGCAGGCCCTCTCCAACCAGAACTGGCAGACGCTAATCGACACGATCACGCGGATGTGGGAGCAGATGCACAACCCGCGGAAGACGGTGGGAGGCACGCCTGACGGCGGCGGTGGCTGTGCGGCGGCCGATGGAACCTCCATGGAACGTGCCGTGGTGATTGTTGCTCCCGATGAGATGACTGGCATCCGGGCGGAGTACGATTGGCTCTCGCAGCGGCTGGGGGTAAGGAACCGCGACTGGAAGATGGAACAGCAATCGCTGCTGAGCGCGACGGGCCGCGAGTACGACCGTCTCGATGTGCGCCTGGCTGACGGCACTCGCCGCAGCTACTTCTTCGACATCACCGGGTTCTTCGGGAAGTGATGAGGTGACGAACGGAGGAGGCGTGACACGAACGGGTGTGGGACGTGGAAACAGTGGGGAACGGCGGCGCGGCGGGGCCAGCGCCGCCGTTGGCCGCTGCCGTTCGCCGTTGTAGGGCGGTGGCCTGTACCCCGCCGTGGTCCCGCTTGCGGGACCACCCTGAGCCCGCGAAGCGG
>CAZIWQ010000804.1:0-3820 GCA_964542355.1 uncultured Armatimonadia bacterium | reverse complement strand
TCGCCGCGTAGGTCGAGCGTCTCGCTCGACAGGCCCTGCCGACCGGGACGGTCGGCCTACGCGACTGCGGCTCGTGGCTCTGTCGTTGCCATGCCGTGGTTGGAGCGGTCCCCTGACCGCGAGCCGTTCTGCCGTTCCTGTCATTGCGGCATGCCACATGCCACATGCCACATGCCGCCGTCAGCCGTGCCGCCGACCGCCGGAAGGGCACCGCACCGGTGGCGGGGAAATGGCTGACGGTCCTCGATCCCGCACCACTGCAAGGAGACCGGCATGATGCACGCGACGGCTGCCCTGCTGGGGATGCTGATGCTTGCCGCACCGGCCCTGTGCGAGGAGCCGCCGAACCCGAATGCTGCGGCCACGCCGGAGTGGCCGTGGGCCAAGTACGGCCTGCCCCCGAGCACGAACCCGGCGTGCATTCCCGTCGCGCGCGTTGACTGGGCCGCCCCCTACCACAGCGCGATGCTCAAGCGCGAGCCGCGCGGCGACCTCGACGTCGCCTTCCTCGGCGACTCGATCACGATGATGTGGCGCACCCAGTCCGGTTATGAGGGTGGCACGCCGGTGTGGGAGAAGTACTATGGGAAGCTGAAGGCCGCCAACTACGGCATCTCCGGCGACAGGACGGAGCACATCCTGTGGCGCATCACCGAGGGTGGCGACCTCGAAGGCGTGAACCCGCGCGTCCTGGTGCTCCTCATCGGCATCAACAACCTCATCAGCGGCAAGTACACCCCGGAGCAGACGGCCGAGGGCATCCAGACCATCGTTCCCCAGTTGACGGCGAAGCTGCCTCACACGCGCGTGCTACTGCTCGGGGTGTTCCCGTGCTGGGCCGAGGCGAGCAACCCAACCCGCAAGCTGGTGCAGGATACCAATGCCATCATCTGCAAGCTGGAGGACCGGAAGCGGGTGTTCTACCTGGACATCGGCGCGCGGTTCGTAGAGCCCGATGGCTCGATCGTGAAGGCGAAGCTGCGCGACCTGCTGCACCTATCGGAGCAGGGCTACGAGATCTGGGCCTCGGCGATGCAGCCCTACCTGGACGACCTCTTGCACAATGACGGCAAGGGTGAGATCTGGCAGCAACGCGGGGCCCCGTCAACCCCGTGAAGCGGAACTGAGACTCCTGACAACACGCAGACCCCGCTGAGAGCCACGCCTGGCCTGCTCCATCAGAGTTGTCAGCGGTGGGAGAGGAGATACGACAGTGACACGAGATGCCGGCGTCCTGTACCCGTTGCTTGCGACAGTCGGGCTAGCGACCGCGATGCTATTCGTGCTGTGCGTCGTCGGGTTCGCCGCCGATGCGGCCACCGGTGGTGATGACGGTGCCGAGATGGTCCTCGTGCCGGCCGGGAAGTTCACCATGGGCAGCCCCGGCACCGCCCTCGACGAGGATGCGGCGGAGAAGCCGGTGCATGAGGTGGAGCTCGCCGCCTTCTCCATCGACAAGCTCGAGGTCACCGCCGCCCAATATGCGCGGTTCCTCAATGCGGTGAAGCGGCTGACCGACGAGGCCGGGCACGACTACCTGGTGCGCAACACCGGCCTGCCGCTGGAGCAGGCCGATGGCCAGTGGCGCCCGGTGAAGGGCGCGGAGAAGCTCCCGATGGTTGATGTCACCTGGTACGGGGCAACGGCGTATGCCGCGTGGGCGGGCAAGCGCCTGCCGACCGAGGCGGAGTGGGAGAGGGCGGCGCGCGGCACCGACGGCCGCAAGTTCCCCTGGGGCCCGAACATCGACTACGCGCGCATGCGGTTTGGCTTCGACCGTCTCGCGGCGGTGGGAAGCTACCCCACCGGTGCCTCACCCACTGGCTGCCTCGACATGGCCGGCAACGTCTGGGAGTGGACGAGCAGCCTGTTCAAGCCCTACCCCTACGTCGCCACCGACGGCCGCGAGGACCCGGCCTCCGGCGAGCGCCGGGTGGCGCGGGGTGGAAGCTTTACCGGTGAGCCGCACATCGCCCACGCGGCGTACCGCTTCCGGCCGTACCCGGGCTTTGGGCATGTGTACCTGGGTTTCCGCTGCGCCCGCACGGCCGCGCAGTAGCGCGCATACCCCCTACCCCCACTCCAGCGCAAACAGCTCCGCGCAGCGGAGCTTGATGTAGAGGCTGACCGGCTCCCCGTTCGGCACGCGGGTGTCGGCCTCGCCGCGCCAGGTCACCGTCTGCCCCATACTATCGCCCTGCAACGGATCGCACGCCTCGATCCCGCGCCCCTCGACACCGACGATCCCCACCCGCACTTCGCCGGCGCGGGGCGTGCGGAAGTTCAGCCGCAACTGCCGCCCGGCGGGCACTACCGGCATGGTGCAGAATTCGCCCTCGTGGTCGGCGACGAGCGCGCACAGGCGATCGCGGGGCCACCATGCCCACCCCATCCGCCAGGCGGCCCACACCGCGGGCCACCGCGGGTACTTGTGGGGATAGCTGGTCCCGGTGTAGGGGATCGCGATGCGATCGGCCCCGAACGGCACGAGGTCCTTGCCCCCACCGATGAACTCGCTGTCCCAGGCGCCGACCTCGCCCGGCGCGATCACCGCCCCGCCGGGAACCTCACTGAACGCGATGCCATCGGCGCTCGAGTAGAGCCGGATCTCCGAACGCTCGGTGCCGCGGTGCCACACCAGCGGGAACATCAGGTGGGTGCGCGGGAGCCCGGGGTACTCGCTGCGACCGTTGAGATAGATGTCGTAGTCCGGCGGGTCATCCAGGCGCGGCCACAGGACGGGCTCGACCGGGCCCCACTGTCGGAAGTCATCCGCCTCCGCACGGCCAACCCACCGCCGCTCATCGCGCATCATCCGCGTATACATGACATAGCGCTCGAGGTCCGCATCCCAGTACACCGTGTTGTCGGTGTCCCCGTAGTGCATCATCAGCGGGCGCTCCACCGGTATCCAGTGGTCACCGTCTTCCGAGACCGCACAGTACACCGCATAGCGCCCGCCGCGCATGATCCGTGAGTCCTGGTAGCGGGCCGGCCGCTGCAGGTAATCGGCAAACAGGGCGTCGGCAACGTCCTGCGGGGGGCGCGCGCAGTAGATGAACTTGTACCGTTCGCGGGCCGGCGCCACGGGGTCGATCAGAAACGTGACACCGTCGAACCCGCTCTGTCCGGGGACTTCGATCTCACACCGCTGCGGTGTGGTCCACGCGATCCCGTCCTCGGACCCGACACGACAGATGGCGACCGTCCGGCGATCGGGCCGCTGGGAGGCCGACCCAGTCCCCAACACCGAGCTCCCGTCCACCTCGAGGAACCACGAGCGATAGCGCCCCTGGTCGTAGATGATGCGGCCCCAGGCTTTCCAGTCGTCCAGGGGGTCGATCTTCCGTGCGGATTGGGCCACGAGCCGCACGCCACGCGGCACTGCGGCGGGCACGCCCCTCATCCTGACCTCGGGTCCCGACGGATTCGCCACCCCGAAACGCTCCCCCGTCGGGGTGAGCCAGTGCAGGTGCCCGCACCTGAGGTTGCGCCAGTCGGTGAACAGGAGCTTGTGGCAGCGTTCCGGCGTCGATGGCATCGCGCTTCTCCCTCCGCGTCGCAGCGAGATGTACCGTCCGTGTCACGCCGCTTCCGGGTGGGGCCCCCGCCCGCCGTCCTCCCTGATGGGCGATCTTATCTCGTGGTTCGAGGTGCACCCCATGCCTTCCTGCGACGCGCGGGCGCAAACTGCGCCCGCCGGGCAGCCGCAGGCAGGAGTCCGCATCGCACGGGGCAGAGGTCCCCCGCGCTGGTGCGTCGAATTTAGGGGTCCGGCCGAGAAGGCCACATCCGGCCGGCCCCCGAGGCGTAGCGGCCG
>CAZIWQ010000803.1:0-3824 GCA_964542355.1 uncultured Armatimonadia bacterium | reverse complement strand
CTGCGTCACCACTTCATCCGCGACTACCTCCCCGGCCAGGTCACCTACAACCTGGGCGAATACCCGCAGCGCATCTCCCTCGCCCCCACGGACGATGATGCCGAGCTGCTGGGCACCTTCGCCGCCCACGGCGTGAAGTTGATCCAACTCCATGAGGAGTGGAACGACTCCCAGCGCGTGCTCGGGGCCGACAAGTTCACCAGCCATGACCCGAGCGGCCTGCTGCAGTTCGTCGACCTCGTGCACAGCCTGGGCATGAAGGCCATCCCCTACGCCTCGACCGGCTTCTTCGACATCCGCGACCCTGACTTCCGCGAGGAGTGGTACGACGGCACGCGCAGCCGCCTGATCGAGCTGTACTTCGACTACGCGCACTGCTCGCCAGCGAGCCCCGGGTGGCGGGCCTATCTGCTCCCCCGCCTGGAGCGCATTCTCGATGAGTACGGCTTCGACGGCCTGTACGATGACCTCGGGTATGGTGGCGACCCTCCGCCGCTGCCGGCAGGTCATGTGCAGCCGGCGCCGTACGAGCATGCCGCCCTGGAGGACCTGCTCGCCCAGGTCATGGACCTGGTGCATGCGCGCGGGGGAGTGTTCAAGTGCCACGGAGTGCCCGCCGACCTCACCGCCCACACCAGGGTCTATGACTATCTGTGGACCGGCGAGGGAGAGAGGTCGCTGGGCGGCCTGCGGCATGCGCAGAAGGACCGGGAGCCGTATGTGGTGCCGTGCCCGGACATGAGCCGGGCCGAGGTGGTGGACGAGCAGGACCTGTATCTGTACACGGTGCCCTACATGCAGTTCCCGCTGCGCGTGGATGGCCGCCCGATGACCGGGGAGCGGGCGCGCGTCCCGGGGATCCCCGGACAGCCGCCGGAGCGCTGCTTCTGGACCCGCCACTGCAACTGCATGTGGGAGCACCACCAGCAGCACCCCGAGGGCCCGCATTCGTATGGCTGGTGGGATAGCTGCCCCGGGCGACCGGGGGCGCGAGAGACCTGGCTCGACTACCTCGCCCTCTATCGGCCGATGGTTGCGGAGGGCAGCCGCGCCTGGCTGGAGATCCGCACCGGCGCCCTGTTCGATGCCCCAGTGCCCGCCGACGTGACTGCCAGCCTGTTTGTGAACACCGAGACCTACCTGGTACTTGCCAACTACGGAGCGGAAGCTGTGACTCTCGCGTCCCCGTGGGAGTGGGAAGACCGGGAGACGGCAGCGCGGGGCCAACGGTGGCGGCTGGAGCCAGGGAAGCTGTGGTTCCTGAAGCGGACGGAGGACTGACAGGGAGGCCCGTCCCAACCGTGGTTGCTCGGCGCGTGCGCGCGCCCTATACTGACACAGTGAGGAGGTGGTACTCATGGCCAAGAGCATCGTCGTCAACCTGGGCCTTGACCCTGAGCTTGCGGAGGCGCTTGACGCCTTCGTCGCCGCAAGGCCCGGTGAGGACCGTGGCAGCGTGGCACGGACGGCGTTAGGGGAGTACCTACGGAAGGCAGCGCGCAGACACGGACCGGACGACGCGATCGACGCCGTCGACCTGGAGTTGGCGCGCGAGGCGAAGCGCCGGATGGAGGACCCCGACGACGAGGTCATCCCCTACGAGCAGGCCAGGGCTGAGCTGGGACTGTGAGCCACACCATTGCAGCAGTTGGCCCCCGTGAACGCATCTACTGATGTCGCATCGCACACCTATCCCCTCGGAGGCTTCGCCATGGCCTGGTGGCCCGCAACCGAAGACGACATCCACAGCGCCCGTGACACAGAGTACCAGTACGTGCGCGAGGTGCTGGATTTTGGCTGGCACAACACGCGCGGGCCGGGGTTCTGCGGGCGTCTGGAGGCGGCCTTCGCCGCGCGCTATGGCGCTGAGTACGCCATCACCCACAGCAACGGTACGGCCACGATGCACTCATGCCTGGTCGCCGCGGGGGTCGGCCCCGGCGACGAGGTCATCATCCCCTCCCTGACGATGGCCAGCACGGCCTACGTCGCGCTGCACCACAACGCCGTCCCCGTGTTTGCCGACATCGACGAGGCAACCCTCGAGCTCTCCGTGGAGTCGATCCGCGAGCGCATCACGCCATACACGAAGGCGATCATCCCCGTTGCCCTGTATGGCATGGCGGCGGACATGGACCCCCTCATGGCACTGGCACGCGAGCGGGGCCTGGTCGTGATCGAGGACAATGCCCAGTGCTACTTAGGGGAGTACCACGGCCGCCTGGTCGGGACTCTGGGGGACATGGCCAGCTTCAGCTTCCAGGGCTCCAAGCACATGACGTGCGGCGACGGCGGCATCGTCATCACCAGTGACGAGCGCTATGCGGAGCGGGTGCGCAAGGCTGCGGTGCTGGGTTACTCGACCCTGTCGGCGCGCCCGGGCGCCACCTCGGTCCCGAAGGAGATCCGCCAGGACCCGGCGTTCGAGCGACATGAGAGCCTGGGCTGGAACTACCGTATGCCGGAGCTGTGCGCCGCCGTCGCCCTCGCGCAGCTAGAGCGGATCGAGGACCTGGTCTCCTGGCGCCGCGCCGTGGCGGCGGGCTATGACGAGGCGTTCGCCGGCTGCACGTGGCTGCGGCCCCAGACTGTGCCGGAGGGCTATCGCCACAGCTACTGGTGCTACACCGTGGTGCTGGAGACCGAAGACGTCAGTTGGCACCAGTTCCGCGACAAGATCGTCGAGTTAGGGGGCGAACCAGTGTATGGGGCGTGGCGGCCGGTGCACCTCGAGCCGGCGTTCCGCGAGGAGCGCTTCTACGGCCGTGGCTGCCCCACCCATTGCCCGCTCTACCAGAGGACGCCGCAGAAGTATGAGGTGGGGCTGTGCCCGGTGACGGAGCGGCTGCAGCCGCGGCTGTTCCAGTTCCGCACCAACTACACCAGGGACCGCGCCGTGCGCCAGTTCGAGGCGATCAGAGGCGCCATCGCCTTCTTCGAAGGCACGGCCTGACGCAGCCGTGTGAACCGCGCCTCACCGATGGTGTCATCCTGAGGATCGCATGCGGCTTCGAAGAAGTCGCAGCGACGAAGGACCTCGTCGCGCCGGCCAGCGCGTGGCATGGTGCAGATCCTTCACCAGAACACCGCGCAGCGGTCTGGGCTCAGACAGTCGCACGGAGCGCCGCGAGAGACCTCGGCGCCGGCTCGTCCTCTCGCCTACTGCGCCGGACGTTCCCTGGCCTTGTCCGCCGCCTCGGCCAGCGTGCGCGCCGCCTCCCGGTCGGCCTCCATCTCCGCCACCGTCTTCGTGTGCAGGCGCGCAGCTCCCTGGTAGCCTCCCCGCGTCGGGAGTAGATTGCCAGCGGACAGGCGCGCCCGCGCCGCTTCAATCGCCTTCTCATACTGAGGCAGCCACTGCGTGCCGGCGACCAGCATCTCGTCGGTGAGCTGGGCAATCTCCGGCGGATTGAGCACCGCGCCGGTGAGGCCGTCCATCATCATGGCCTGCCGCAGCAGCCAGTCGTCCCCGCTCACTGCCGCCTCCACCGCCAGCCGCTGCACGTTGGCGCTGGCATTGCAGATCGCGGCCGGACCCGGCGGCAGGTCACCCACGAGCGGGATGCTCAGCCCGTTGCCGTCCACGTAGCCAGGCACCTCGACGCAGCAGTCAGGTGGCAGGTTGGTGATGCAGCCCCGATTGGTGACATTGAAGTGCCCGCGATAGCGCCGCCCCGTCTCGAGCCCCTCGACGATATACGAGCCATGCTCGTGCCCCCGCTTGTCGGGCTCAAAGGTCCACGGCGCGGCCGCCATCCAGTTCGGGAAGTCGTGCTCGAACCAGTTGCGGCCCTCGATGCACACCCGCAGGTACCCGCCGGTCT
>CAZIWQ010000802.1:0-3827 GCA_964542355.1 uncultured Armatimonadia bacterium | reverse complement strand
ATCCAGGTAGATGCGGGCGATGACGTCGTAGCGCCCGGGGGTGTCCATCCGGAGCGGGAACGTCTGCGTCGCCCGACCGGAGGCGAAGGGGATCCGTGGCGCGGTCTCCGGCAGGCTCGCGCCCGCCGCGACGACTGCCACCTGCGCGCTGAGCCGATTGTCCGCGACATCGGCGCCCCCGGTGTCAAGCCCCACGCCGATCTGACCGCGGTCGGGGTCGAGCTCCTGGCGCAGGGTGATCCCGGCCGCGGTCAGCGGTGCCTGGAAGCCGAAGTCGCCCTGATAGTGGGCGGCGATGTGCGCCGGCGACAGGGCCCGGTCGTAGACGCGGACCTCATCGATCAGCGAGGAGGAGGTGCGCGGCAGGTGCCAGGGGTGGTCGCCGAGGCGGAACGTCGGGCCGAGGGACTTGGGGAGCAGGCCACCGGCCGGCAGCTTCGCCGCCGGCTTGCCGTCGACGTACGCCAGCACTCCGCTCGGCCCCCAGGTTCCGACCACATGGTGCCACTCGCCGGGCTTCCAGGCGAGGTCGGCGCTGCTGGTGAAGTACGGCCCGGCCCCCTGTTCGCACGTTAGCATGAGCAGCCGCACGCCCTGATAATACTTGTACAGGTACAGGGCCCCCTCCCCCCGCACATCGAAGAAGCAGTGGAACTCCTCATCGGCCGGTGCCCAGTCCAGCGGGCAGACCCACATCTCTACCGTCCCGGCGAGCCGGTTGAGGACCCCGGCGGTAGGGAAGTCGAGGTACCCCGTCCGCGGCCCGGACTTGAGGGCCTGGTTGAACTTCCCGGGGGCAAGGGTGGGCTTGTCGACTGCCACCGCGACCACCGGCCCGTCCTTCCCCACCCCGGTGAGCCCCTCGTCGAAGCTGACAGTCAGCGTGGGCGGTGTCTGGGCCAGCGCGAGCCCGGCCGACAGCCAGAGCACGGAAACAGGTACTACGTAGCGCGTCATGGGCACGACCTCCTGTTGCGGCGGTTGCTGTCAGGGGGTTCGCCGCGCCGCGATAGTCTGCCTGCCACGGCTCCCGCCAAGACAGATACAAACCCGTGCCAAGGACACCCCAAAGCCGCCGGGGGCACGCTGGTGGCGACAGCAGGTCGGAGCTGCCGACCACACACGGATTGCCAGGGGGGAGAGCAGTATGACCCGCGCGCCATACGCACCCGAGATGATCGACCGAGTGCCGAGGAACGCGATTCACCTCGTCCGCGTTGCACAGATGGGCCTGACGAGCCTGCAACTGGGAAGTGGGGACGGCGCGCAGATCTTCCGGCTCGACACGGGGCGAGACGGGGTGGAGTTCATCTGGCAGCTCGTTGCCAGCGCGCTCGGCGAGGGCACATGGGAGTGCCCCGCCACCACACCCGCGGCGATGTGCCGCTGGCTGGAGCGTGCCGGGTTCCGCTACCTCGGCGACGACCGCGTTCCGGGCGACATCGTGGCAATCAGCGAGGGGGAGAGCCCCTGCGATGAGGTGGCAGTCTACGTGGGCATGGTGGCACATGAGCAGGCAATTGTGGAGCGGACAACCCGCCGCCGCGGCACACCGCGTCGCCCCGGCGTGAAGCTGACGCCGTACGGGCAGGTGGCACCGAGGGTGACCGCAGTCTACCGACTGTGGGCGGAGGAGGGTGGGCCTTCAGCCGCCCCGCACAACCTCCCCATGCCCCGTCGTCGCGTCGGCTCCCTCCCCCACCGCGACCTGCCCGTTCACGATCACGTAGTCGATGCCCCGCGGGTACTGGTGGGGGTTGTCGAAGGTCGCGGTGTCGATGAGGGTCGCGCGGTCAAAGATCACGAGGTCGGCCTTCATCTCCGGCTTGAGCAGGCCGCGGTCGGTCAGCGCCAGGCGCGAGGCAGGTAGTGACGTGCACTTGCGTACCGCCTCCTCCACCGACATCAGGCCCGCATCGCGTGCGTAGCGGCCGATCACGCGCGGGAACGTACCATACGAGCGGGGGTGTGGCTTGCCGCGCGACAGTGGCCCCTCGGGCGCGAACACCAGGCCGTCGGTGCCCACGCACCCCAGCGGATGGCACAGGCACCTCTGCATGTCGTCCTCGTTCATCGAGAACAGCACGATGCTGATGTGCCCGTTCTCCTCGATCAGGAGGTCGAGCGTCGCCTCCAGGGAGTCCTGTCCGCGCTGGAGCGCGATCTCGACCAACGTCTTGCCCACTGCCCACCGATTCGCGTCGGTGGCGACATCGGTGACCACGATGTGCTCGAGGTCGAGCTCGAACGGGCTGTGGCAGGCTTCGCCATGCTGCCAGGCTTCATGCTCCGCGCGCAGCCGGGCACGGCACGCCGGGTCGCGGAGGCGCGCCATCACCGCCTCATTGCCGCCGTCGTGGACCCAGCCGGGGAGCGACCCGGACAGGTGCCGGCTGCCGGCGATGTAGGGGTAGACGTCAAACGCGATGTCGATCCCTTCGTCCCGCGCCGCCGCGATGACGTCCAGGGCCTGATCGACCTTCCCCCACCACTCGCGCCCGGAGGCCTTGAGGTGGTCGATCTGCAGGCGCAGCGGCGCCGTCTCGCTCACCCGCCGCGCGATGGCGATCATCTCCTCGAGACTCTCGATGAGCGTTGCGCCTTCGTTGCGGATATGGACGCTCATGTGGGCACCATGCTCGGCGGCCACGCGGGCGAGCGCCTCGACCTCGTCATCGGCGGCGAAGCAGCCCAGCGCATAGGCCAGGCCGAAGGCGATGCCGATGGCGCCCTGCGCCAGCGCCTCATGCGCCGCGGCACACATGCCCGCCACCTCCGCGGACGTCGCCTCCCGGTTGGCGAACCCCATCACCCATGCGCGCAGGCCACTGTGACCGACCATCTGGGCGACATTGATATGGGGGTGGGCGGCGGCGACACGCGCCAGGTAGTCGGCGGTAGTGACCCACGTCCAGGGCGGCTTCTCGGTGATGAACGGACACAGCGCGTCAAGCAGCGGCCGGTCCGCGGGCCTGACGGGGAACGGGGTGAAGCCACACTGCCCGTTCACCTCGAGCGTCACGCCCTGGTGCAGCTTGCTCTGGGCCCCCGGGCTGACGAGAATCGTGAAATCAGAGTGGCTGTGCAGGTCGATGAAGCCCGGGGCGATGGTCTTGGCGGTGGCGTCGATGACGCGGGACGCACTCGCCTGCGCGAGGTCACCGACGGCGGCGATCCGGTCGCCCGCGACAGCGACGTCGGCACGCTGAGCGGGAGCGCCGCTGCCGTCGATGACTTCTGCGCCACGAACGATCAAGTCGAAGCTTTGCACGAGGCGAGAGATACCTCCCTGCGGTCCGTGAAGCCCTTGATGACAAGGCCGGCGGCGTGGTCAATACTGCAGTACTCGGTGTTGATCACAATGTCATACAACAGTGGGTCGTGCGGGTCACAGCCGAAGCGGGCCCGCACAAAGCGGTAGCGCTGACGGTCGGACTGCACCACCACGCGGCGTGCCGTCTTCTCGTCCATCTGGTGCAGCTCGGCGATGCGCGCAATGCGGATCGCGAGCGGGGCCACAATGCGCACACGGAAGGACGCGGGGAGGATGCAGGCGCCACCCCGCCCGACGATGACGGCATCTCCCTTGCGGGCGATCTGGCGGATGACACGCACGAGCGCGCGCAGGTAGCCGGCCCCGGTCGGGTGCTTCCCCTCCAGGAGCTGAAGCACGACCTCACTGACGACATCAGGCTCATGCTCATCGTGGTGGCGGATCTGCCGGGGCTCGGCCCCCGACAGCTCCGCCCCGGAGTCGGTGATGTGCATGTGGTACAGCGTCAGGTGCAGCGCCTTGGCGACCAGCTTGGCGATGTTGGTGGCACCCC
>CAZIWQ010000801.1:0-3830 GCA_964542355.1 uncultured Armatimonadia bacterium | reverse complement strand
AAGGCCACCGGTGCCCCACTGTCATTGCGCACCTCGACCTGTGCCGCGTTGCCGCCCCAGGCGAGGTTCCCCAGTGACAGCAGACGCGCCGTTACGGGCGCCGGCCCGAACACGAGCTCGCCGAAGGCGTTGCGGTCGTGGAAGCCGGGCCGCGACCATGCCGAGGTCTCCTGACTACCGCAGTAGCGGGTGCGGCAGAAGTTGGCACACCACCGCGTCCCCGCGAGTGCCCCCGGCCGGCCGAAGGCCGTAAACGGCACCGCTATCTCCACCACGTAGCAGTCGGCGCCAACCTCCGTCTTGATCTCCCAGGGGGCATTCCACGAGTTGTCCTGCGTCCCCGCGGCGCCACTGTAGGAGGCATCCGCCAACCCGCCCCGGCTGTTCACCATCGCCTGGTAGTAGGTGTAGTGGTCATCGCTCGGGCAGAGGAAGACTTCAACGTCATCATCGCGCCAGACGTCGCTATCGCGCGCCATGTGGTCGGCGCGCAGGCGGCCGGGCGCGGGCTCGTCGCACCGGAAGGCGACGTAGAGCTTGGCCTCATCGAACAGCAGCCGGACCCGAGTCTGCACGGTCGCCGGGTGGTCTTGATCGGTGCGCAGGAACGGGGTGAGTGGCGGCGTCTTCTGCCAGCAGGGCTCATCCAACTTCCCGTCGATGACCGGGGGCGTCGCGGTCCGCGCGACCTCGCTGCTGCGGCTGTTGTGGGCAATCGCCGTCTGCCCAAACACGAGCGGACGGGAGACGACACGCTCCACCAGCGGCGCGGCGTGGACCACGCTCGCCAGGCAGAGCAGGGCGATCAGACAGGTTGTGCGCCTCACTGCGCCACCTCCTGCAGCTCGATGATTGCCTCGGCCATGGCCCAGCGCCATTTGTCGAGGCTTCCGGGCGTGGCTGTGCGCAGCCACACGGAGTAGTCTTCGTCCTTGTGCACCGCTCCCAATGCCGGGTCCCACGGGGCGAGGTTGAGGGCAGCCTTTGCCCGCGCCACCGCTGCCTTCGCTTGCGCCGCCCCGCTCTTCGCCGCCCGGGCCATTGCCTGCTGCAAGGTGTAGGCATAGCGGTAGTCGTCGATGCCCTCGCGCACCGACTCCCACGCCGGCGTGGGGATCGGCCCGGCGGCCGAGGGGTAGGTGAAGTAGTACTCGCGGCCGTAGCGCTGATCGAACGGGTGCGGCGCCTGACCGGGACACTGATAGATCCACTGGCTGACCCCGGTGGCCCCGGTCTTGAGCGTGTGCACCCCGTAGAACAGGCGGCCGCTGAGCGCCTCCCAGCAGCCGGCCCCGTTGTAGACCCACAGCTCGTGCTTGTTCTGCGCAATCCGGCGGATGATGTCATCGTTGGTCTGCGCCGCGTGGATGCAGTTGATGTCGAGAATGTCGGCGTAGGCCCCGGCCGTGTTGAGCCCTTCGGTGTGGGTGGTGACGAAGCTGCGCACACCCGGGATCGCCCGCATGAGCTCCAGTCGCTGGCGGCACACCTTCACCAGCGCCTCGCCGTTGGCCGGCTCGTCGGCGGCGTAGTAGAGGGCCTCCGGCCAGCCCTTCGCCCGGCTGGTGGCCTGCAGGTCGCGGGCGATGGTGCGGTAGCCCTCGACCCAGGCCGGGGAGTAGGGCTCCGTCGCCAGCACCTTGGCCAGCAGATTGGTGTAGCGCGTGTCGCACAGCGCGCCGGCGGCGCCCCAGGGGGCCGGGCTTGTCAGGCCCGCCGCGCGGTAGCCGTCCATCAGCTCGCCGAAGGACACCGGTGACTGCAGGCCCGGCCCGCTACACTGGTACCATTCGACGACGAGCTTGCCGTCCTTGAGCGCGAGCCCCGGCGCCGGGGTGATGGTGCAGCCGTTGAGCCCGTGCGCCAACATGTCGGCGAAGTCGCGCCCATAGTCCTGTGGATAGAAGTAGCCGATGGCCGCGTAGCGGGTGTCGAGCTGGTAGTAGATCTGGAAGGCGACGGGGGGCGAGAGCAGCACGATCGGCAGGACGCGCACCCGCAGCGGGAGCTCGCGGCGCGTGTCGCCAACCGTCACGGCGACGGTGCCGGCATAGGTGCCGGGGCGGGCGTCCGCCGGGACGTGGACAGTGAGCCAGAAGCGCCGGGTCTGCCCCGTCGCGACCGCCGGGAGGGCGGAGGTCGGCTGCAGCAGCACCGGCTCCTGGCGGTAGGTATTCGCCTCCACCCGCACCGGCAGCACGTCGACGACCCTCGTCTCGACGACGGCGGCAGGGAGGGTCGCCCCCGGCCCCCGCAGGTCACTGACCGTCACCCGGGCGCCCGGCAGGGCGCGCAGGGCCCGCAGGCAGACGGTGACCGGTTCGTACTCACCGGGGGCGGCGAACAGACGCAGCTCCTCGCGCTCATCCGTCGGCATCATCGGCGAGTTGAGGTACACCTCGCGCATCCACGTGCGCGAGAAGAGCTGGAAGCCCTGGGTGATCTCGGCGGGTGTGGGGTCCTCGACGAGCGCGGGGAGCGGCGGCGCCACTTCCACCGGTCGCTCCGGCTGAGCTGCCCCGCCACGCGTGAGCTGCATGTCGCGCAGGAGCATCGTGACCGACTGCCCGTCGTGCTCCTTCGCCCATGCGGCGTTGACGAGGTCGACGTCGACCGCGGTCTGGCCGGCTCCGATGGCGCGGGGGAAGGGGAGGCGAACGTGCTGCCACTTGCCCGCGGCCAGCACGTTGAAGCCCGGAAGGTACGGTCGTGACCCCTGCATGTTCACCGGGACCGCGCTGACCTCGTTGGCTCCCGCCAGCACGTGGCTGAGCCACACATCAAACTCCAGCGCATCATAGCCGCTCCAGTCGTGCACGGAGCCATAGCCGCGAAGCTGATAGATGCCGTAGTGTTCCATGAGGCCAAGGCGCGGGGTGAAGGTCACTTGCAGCGCGGGCTTGCCGTCGGTGACCGGGCTGGTTGCCGCCTCGCGCGCCATGTGCTCCTTCGGCGCGACATACCAGCGCGTGTACTGGTCGCCGGCGAAGGTGGCGTAGGCCGTTGCCGCAGGCTGGCCCTCCGCCCCCTGGTCAGGGACGACGAGCCGCACGTTGTCGAGGTAGATGGTGAAGCGGTCGAGGCCCGCGGCGCGCCACACCGGCGCGTCCATGAACCAGGTCAGGACATTGACCTTCGCCCCCGCCGGGTAGCGGGCGATCGGGAGGCGCACCGTCTGCCACTCGCCGGCGGTCCTAACTGCGAGCGGGCCGAGGCTCACGCCGCCCTTGTCGGTCGCGGCGGCGAGGTTGGTCCACACCGGCGCCCCGCCGGGCGGGAGCTTGTCACAGCGAATGTCCACGGCGAGGTCCGTCGCCTGGCTCCAGTCGACCGCGGCCAGCGGGGCGTACATGACGAGCTGCACGGACTTGTCGGCGCGGGTGAGATCGAGGTCGAGGCGGATGGCATACTCGCCCTCGGTCTTGATCGTTGCCTCGCAGGTGCGGCGCGCGGCCTGCCAGGGCGAGATGAGCATGAACTTGACGGGCGGCGTGATCTCGCCGTCCTGGTAGGCGAGCTCGCGAGCGCCCACCGGCCGCGTGCCCAGCGGCACCAGGGACGCGAGCAGCAGGGGCAACAGTACGTGGCACCTCATGGCAATCACCTCGTGTGCGATGGAGGCCGTTCCGTGCGGTTGTCATCCTGAGCGCCCGTCCCGCTCTGTCGTGCGGAGGGGCCGGACTACAAGGGCCCACGGCGAGGGACGAGCCGCAGTCGCGTAGGCCGACTGTCCCGGTCGGCGGGGTCTGTCGAGCGAGACGACGGCGCTGTGTTCTGGCCGCCCTGCCGGTGCCCGCGCGAATCGCGCCTGCAGGTCACTGTCATCCTGA
>CAZIWQ010000800.1:0-3846 GCA_964542355.1 uncultured Armatimonadia bacterium | reverse complement strand
CCTGATGATGTGCGTGGTTGACCGCCGCCATATCGCCGTCTACCGTGACACCAGCCACGACGGAAAGCCCTGGACCCGCATCGCCGCCCTGGCTTTGCCTGCCGGATCGCCCCATCAGTACCTGTACTCCGTGGAGCCGGTTGCTCCCGCGACCGGAGTGAACGGTGACGTCTGGTTCTCGCTCAATGCCTCCGCGGAGGCCACCGGCCGGAGTGTGGGCAACACCGGACGTTCCGCGGCTGATGGCTCTATCTGGGTGATGAACCTCGGGCATCAGGGGACGCCCCGCGTGGCGCGCCGTGTGGATGAGGGCGTGCTGAGCGGCATCAAGACGGTGCGCTACGAGTCCGAGACGATGCTGGGAGAGGGCGAGGTCTTCGTCTACTACGAGCGCAAGTCGCCCGAGACGGGACGAGGGGAGGTGCGGCGCTGCCGCACCGGGATCACATTGCGAGCGGCGAACAGCTCGCCACCAGTCGGAGCCCCCTGGCAACAGGACTTCGTACCTGAGGCGCCGTTCGTGGGGGAGGTCAACGGCTCGTACATTGACCCCGAGTTCAGCGAGGGCGCGAACCAGCTTGTCTTCCAGGACGCCCAGAACCGCGTCTGGATTGGGGACCTCGACCCCGCGACGGGGCTATTCAAGACGGCCACCGGGCGGGACTGCCTGGTCGACGAGAACATCACGATCATCTTCGACCGGCCGCCGCAGGGGCGTAAGTTCTCGACCAATGGGCCGGAGTGGACCCGCGACGATCGGGGCTACTGCGTGGTCTACACCAAGGCCGACGCGGCCGGTCTGATGCAGCAGTGGGTGGGATACCTCGTTGGTGGCAAGGCGGAGGTGCGACAACTCACCGACCAGCCGATGGACTGCTATGGCAACATGCCCAGCCGCTTCGAGGACGGCAAGCCTCCGCGGGTCGCCTTCACCTACGACTGGCCGATCACGAAGGCAAAGGCCGCGTGGGTCTTCGTCGACAAGCCGGATGAGCTCCATCAGGTGCCGGGCTTCGACTACAACAAGATGAGCATGTGGAGCGCGGTGTCGGCGGACTTCCTGTTCGTCCACCGCCCGCCGGGCGCGACGTGCGGACAGATCGCCCGGGCGAACGCCGACACCGGCCAGATCCAGGTGCTCACCAACGATTCCGGCGAGAAGGACGACCCGAACCTGTTCCGCGCGCCGGAGTTCGGCGGCGAGATCTGCCTGATGGCTAACGTGGACAATCACGCCATCGCCATCTACCGCGACCTGAGGAGCCCCGACGGATTCTGGACGCGCGTGGCCACCCTTACCGTCCCGGCTGAGTTCCCCTACCAGTTCCTCTCCTCCCCCGAGCCCATCGCCCCGGCCACCGGCCTGGGTGGAACCTCGTACCTCACGCTGCTGGCCCGCCAGGCCAAGGACCGCAACAGCCCCGGCAGCATCTGGGTGCTGGGGCTCGGGACCGACCCGGCCAGGCGGGTGGTGCGCCGGGTGGACGAGGCGACGACCACGGCTGCGACAGTGCTGGAGCCGGAGCCCTACGTCGGCACGCACGAGGCCTATGTCTACTACAACTACTTCAGCCCCGCGACCGGTCAGCACGGCCTGCGACGGGCGGCCACCGGGATCAGGAGGGAAGTGCCGTGAGACGCTCAGTGACGATCATTCTGGCCGGGTGCTGCCTCGGTGTGGCCGCCTTGACGGCCTGTGCCCAGACGCCGGAAGGCCGCAGCGCCCTCGCGCTGTTGCAGTTCACGCAGGACTACTCTCCCGGCACGCAGGATGCCACGGGGCAGTTCACGGGTGGGACGGAGGCGCTCTGGCTCGCGGGGTTCCACGGGAAGCTCTATGCCGGCATCGGCTACGGTCAGGACCAGCCCGGCGCGGACCCGCAGCCCGGTGCCCAGATCATCTGCAAGGACGCCGCCGACCAGCCGTGGCGGGTGGACCATGCCTTCGGGCCGGGGTTCATGCGGATCGAGGCGCTGGTTCCCATAGGGTTCAGCACGGACTACACCGGGAAGAAGCTCGATGAGCCGGCAGAAATGCTGGTCGCCAGCCCTTCGGATACGCGCCGGGGCAACCACGAGGTCGCGGTCTGGACGTTGCGCGGCGGTGGCGACTGGCAGTGCTCCCGCATTGCTGACGGCTATCTCGGGGCGAGAGCCATCGGTTCACATGTGGACGAGGTGACCGGCGTGCATCTCGTCTTCGCCGGGCTGAACCGTGGGCCGATCCACGCCGGGGCCTACGACCCCGGCGCGCCGGGCGGCATCCGCTGGCAGCAGCAGCCCGAACGCACGGTCACCACGCAGTACCGCAGCGATGGCAAGGTCTATGACTTCAGCCGCGTGCTGTGCTTTGCCCAGTGCAACGGCGACCTGTACATGGCCTCGCGGATCACGCTCGACGCGGCGAACCAACCGGCGGATGGCGGGCTGTATCGGCGCGTGGACGGAGCGAAGCCGGAGTGGAAGCTGGTGTACCGCTGGCCGGTGGACCCGGCGGTCCTGCAGTCGCGCTACCTGCGCGGCCTCACGGCCGTGCCCGACCCGGCAGGGACCGGGCGGGAGTGCCTCATCGCGGGACACGAGTATCCCGGCACGCTGGCGCGGTTCACGCCGACGGCGGACGGGGCGGGCATGACGGCCACGCAGGAACTGGACATCAAGGAGTACTTCAACCAGGCGTGGGACACGCCCGGCGTGCGGCGGCGCGGGGCCATCGCGGCCTACAACCGCTTCCTGCCGGTGACGGACCCTACGTCAGGTGAGCCGCTGTGGCTGTGCGGGGCGTGGGTCGAGCGTCCCGGCTCTCCCAACCCGCCCGACAACGGCTCGTGCTACCTGATCCGCCACCGCGACGGGCGCTATGACTGGGGCTACATCAATGACCCGGCCCACCCGGTACCGGCCTGGCAGCGTCTCACGGGGTGCCGCGACATCGAGCCCTCACCCTTCGCGGGCGAGGCCGGACGGGTCTTCTACTTCTGCGGCTATGACGGCGGGGCCGGGCCCAGCCACAACACAGCGTGGATCTACCGCGCATTATTGACGGACAAGGGGCAGACACCGTGAGAACCATGGTGATAGTAGCCATAGGGCTGTGCTTGATCGGAGCGGCGACGATGGGCGGCTGCCAGCAGACGGGGCAACCACAGCGCCCGGCGGTCGACGTGGATCAGGTCTTCAAGCAGTGGGACAAGAACGGGGACGGGAAGCTGAGTGCGGACGAAGTGCCGGGACCGCAGTTATTCAAAACCCTCGACAAGAACGGCGACGGCAGTGTCACGAAGGAAGAGGCCGCCGCCTTCCTGGCTAACCGCGGCGCCCAGGGGCAGGGGCAAGGCCAGCAGGGACAGGGACAGCAGCAGGGACGGGCATGGCGTAACCCCGGCACCTCGCAGGGCGCGCCGCTGCCGCCCGCCGAGAACTTCCAGCCACGCACGCACGGGGCTGAAGCCACCGCTGCGGGGCTCAAGCCTGAGGTCCTGGCGAAGATTGACATCGAGATGCAGCGACACGTGGCGGCCAAGAACATCGCCGGCCTGATCGGCCTCATCCACCGCAACGGCCAACGCGGTTACCTGGAGTGCTTCGGGATGCAGGATATCGAGGCCAACAAGCCGATGGCGCAGGACTCGATCTTCCGCCTGATGAGCATGACCAAGCCGCTCATCGCCCTGACGGCGCTGGTGCTCTCTGACGAGGGCAAGTTCGGGCTGGATGACCCCATCGCCAAGTTCCTCCCGGAATGGGCCAACCCCAAGGTACTGGAGAACGGGCAGCTCGTGCCGGCGGTGCGTCCGATCACGCCACGGATGCTGATGAGCCACAGTAGCGGCCTGTACTATGGGC
>CAZIWQ010000799.1:0-3850 GCA_964542355.1 uncultured Armatimonadia bacterium | reverse complement strand
GGCCGACGCATCCGACGCGGCAGACCTCGACCGCGTCCTGCAGTCCGGCCTCCGCCAGGGCCCCCGTGAGGGCCTCCACGGTCCGGTTCGCCCCCGCCGCGATCGCGCACGTCGCGATGCCTACGAGCATCTGGGGCTTGGCGGGCTGGGCCTTCACACTGGGCTGCGCAGCCTGCGCTATCTGTTCAAGGCTTGCCAGAGCTGTCATCGGTTGTGTGCCTCACTTCTGTTCGCCGAGAATGCTTGCAACCTTGCGGGCAAGCTCAACAGGATCGACCGGCTTGTTAATGAACTCAACGACCTTCAACCATTCGGGCTTGCACCCGTTCTCATCCACGCGGAACCCGGTCTCGGTCGTGACGCCCGAGACCATGATGACCGGGATGTCGCGGGTCGACTCATGGGCATACAGCGACTCGAGGGCCGAGAAGCCGGCGTAGAGCCGCTCCAACATCAGGTCGCGCACGACGAGGTCGGGGTGCGCGGCTTCGGCCAGCCGCACGCCCTCGCGCGAATCGGCGGCGGTCAAGACCGCGAACCCCAGCGACTCGAGGGCCACCCGATTGGCCTCGACGTAGTCCACGTCATCGTCTACCAGTAGAACCTGCTTGCGCTTGTCACTCATTGTGTGGTCACTCCGGTTGGGAACGCCGTCTCAGTGGGACTGTCAGGATGACAACCGCACGGCCTCCCGCGGTCAGCCGGCAGGTCGTCGCAGCCGCGGTCGCCGTGCTCAGCCAATCTGCTCCTCCACGACCACATCCGGTCGCGGCAGGACAAAGATGAAATCGATCCACTGCCCGTACTGGCTCTCGGCCCGGATGTCGCCACCGTGCTTGCGGATGATCTCGCGGTTTATGAACAGGCCGAGGACGGAGCCCCGCTCCTGCTGGACGGGCGGCTGCAGGCGCGAGAACTTGCGGAACAACTCGTCCACCTGGTCGGCAGGGACGCCGGTGCCCTCGTCCCACACGTGGAGCTCAATCCACCCGTTCATGCGCGAGCCCCAGATGCGGACGAGCCCCCCCTCCCGACCGTACTTGGCGGCATTGCTCAACAGGTTCTCGTAGACGATCTGGAGGAGCGAGGGGTCGGCGACGACCATGAGGTCTTCCGGCAGATCGACTTCGACCTGCATCCCCTTCTCCTCGAAGCGGGCGCGCACTTCGCGCAGCACGGGCCGGACGACATCGACCTCCACCTGCACCGGCCGCGCCCGCACCTCCAGATCACCCTTCTCGATGCGCGACAGGTTGAGGTAGTTGAGGATCATCTCCTCAGTGCGGTTAACCGCCGTCACGACATCATCGAGCGCCTCGGCCTGGTCCTCGGACAGCGCGCCGACGTAGCCGTCCCGCACCGCGAGCAGGTTGATCTTCATCGCCGCAACCTGGTTCTTGAGCTCGTGGGTGATGAACTCCAGGGTGTCAAGGTAGTTCTGGTTCCAGCGCGTGAGCTCTTCGGCCTGTTGCTCGAGCTGCCCGTGGCTGTCACGGAGCTGCTCCTCGCGCTGGTTGAGAGCGGCGACCATGTCGTTGAAGGCGACAGTCAGCCGCTTGATCTCATCGCGCTCGGCCTTCGGCGGCGTGGGGAGCCGGTACTTGAGGTTCCCCCGCGCCACCTCGTCGGCGGCCCCGGTGAGCTTGACGATCGGCCGGGCGACGCGCCCGGCGCGCCAGTTGGCCATGAACGTGGCCATGATCAGCCCCAGCACGGCGATGCCGACGAAGATGCCCGTCGCCTGGCGCCGCATGTCGTCATAGCGATCCTTCAGGACGCCGACATACAGGATCCCGATTGTCCGGCCCTGCGGATCCGTCAGCGGCTGGTAGGCCGACATATACCAACTGCCCACGACGAACGCCGGGCCCACCCACGTGCGACGCCGCCCCAGAACCTGATCGTACACCTCCGCCGAGACGCGCGTCCCGACGGCCCGCTCACCGTCGAGCCCCACCACATTGGTGGCGATGCGCACGTCGCGCAGGAAGATGGTGACCGTACCCAGGTTCTTGCCCGCGTAGGTGACCATCGTGAAGACGTTGTCGCGGATGAAATCCACGAGCGCGTAGTTGCGGTTGAGCAGGATGCCGGCTCGCACGACCCCGACGACTTCACCGCGGGCGACCGTAATGGGTGCGGCGGCCTCCATCACCATGGCTTCGCTGAGCTCGCCCGTCGTCGCCCCCGGCTTGGCCCGCGGCGTCTCCACCACCGGCATGTGCGCCTGCGAGGCCAGGTCGGGCGTCTCGGCAGCCAGTTGCTCCAGCTTCACCAGGCGGAGCCCGACGGCGGTGCGTCCGCCCTCCAGCGCCGCCCGCACGATCGGGCTGTCGCTGACCGTCATGCCCACCGCCCGCCCGCGCGCCGTGGCGGTCACTACGCCGTCGGCGCCGACGATGTGGAGGAAGTCGAACCCGCACTTCTCGCGCAGCTTTGCCAACGCGCTCTCCGAGAGGCCGCTGCCCCCGAGCCCGGGCTGGGTCGCCGCCCATTCGCCCACCACGCTGCATGTCCGCTCGGCCTCACTCATTCGCAGCGCGAGCATCGCGTGGGCGGTCTTGAGGCCGAGCGCGACACGGCGCTGCGCCTCCCCCACCACCATGCGATTGATCAGGACGGTGCCGGCGACGATGGTGAGGATGCCCGCGAACAGCACCACGGTCAGGAAACTGACGAGCAGCTTCGTCCTTACCGGTAGGTCCATGGCGGATCAGCGCCTGGAGACACGGCCGGCGTGCGGTGGCAGTTGGCGTGGCGGGAGCCGGTGCCGGCGGGTCCCTATCCGGCCGTCTGCGCCAGCTCGCCCTGCGCCTCGGCTGTGTAGTGTGCGATAATGTCCGTGACTTCCTCCGGCGATACGCGGGCATGGACGGTCTCGTTGACCATGACGACCGGCGCCTGGCCACAGGCCCCGAGACAGCGGGCTTCGGCGAGCGTGAACAGGCCGTCCGGGGTGCTCTCGCCCGGGTCGATGCCAAGCTGGCGGACGAACTCGTCGAGTACGGCCTGGCTCCCGCGGACGTAGCAGGCAGTGCCGAGGCAGACGCTCACGTGGTAGACGCCGCGCGGGGTCAGGGAGAAGTAGGAATAGAAGGTGGCGACACCCGATACATACACCGCGGGCACCCCGAGCGCCTGGGCCACATGGTTGATGGCCTTCTCCGGGATGTAGCCGAACAGGTCCTGGACGTAGTGCAGGACCGGGATGAGGCCGCTCTGTACGTGCCCGGGATTGGCCTCCCTCTGCTGAGCGATGTATTCGTCGAGCTTGTGCCACCATTGCGGTGTATCAAGCAGTTGTCGCTGGTACCGCATTACACCTGCGCCTCCTGCGGCCGGATGCCGATCGGCAGCCGAGCGTGATAGTGCGTGTGTAGCAGCTCATGGGCCTTGTGGCTCATGGGCTCACCGAGGTAGTCCTGGTACAGGCGCTGGATGTCCGGGTTGAGGTGTGAGCGCCGCACGGTGCGCTCTTCGTCGAGGTCATACAGCGCGCGGGCCCGCTCCTGCAGGAGACACTCGTCGAGCGGCACGGCATTCGCGCCCGCATACGGCTGGCCGCCACCACCGATGCATCCGCCCGGGCAGCCCATGATCTCGATCCAGTGGAACTCCTCCCCCGCCGCCAGACGGTCGAGGATCTTGTTCGCGCTCGCCAGACCGTTGGCGATGGCAATGTGAACCTTCACGCCCTCCAGGTCCAGCCACGCCTCGCGCACACCCTCCATCCCCCGCGTCTGGTAGAAGTTGATCGCGTCGTCGGGCAGCTCCTTGTTGAACAACATCCAGTAGGCCGTGCGCAGCGCCGCCTCGGTCACGCCCCCGCTGGCGCCGAAGATGACGCCGG
>CAZIWQ010000798.1:0-3859 GCA_964542355.1 uncultured Armatimonadia bacterium | reverse complement strand
CCGCCCTGCGGGATCGCCCCGTCGGGGCTGAACGGCATGCCGCTTCGCGGCCAATTGCTGGTTGTGCCGACCACCAGCATCATGCTTAACGAGGCACTAGCTTTCGGCACGGGTTCGATTCCCGTGCCTACCCGCTCGCGGTCATCGGCGGCGCGGGGGCGCTCCGGCGCTCTGCTCGAGCCGTTCCGAGTGTTGGCTGCGATTGCGGGCCCTGCGGCTCCCCTAACCGGGCCGCCACCATGGACCGATCCCATCGCTTTCCCCCCTCGCGGGCCCTGTGTGGCCCACGGCGTCGCAGCCTTGCGAGGCGGGGATACCGGGCGGCCGCTCGCGGCCGCACTCAACCAACCTCCCGCGGCGTCGCCGCAGAGGGGGGAAAGCGCGGGATCGGGGCAGCCGCGCCGCACCTGCAACCGACACCGCGCGATGCCCGCACACCGGCCGCAGCGGACGTCACAAGAGCGACGGAACAGCCGTTGCGAGGCCGCGAAGCCACCCCAGAATGCCTCTGGAGGGCACTTAGCCGGCCGCTCGGCCACGGGGGCCAGCCGGATGTGGCTGTCTCGGCCGGGCCGCCAGACGACGAGGAGGGGTTGATGACCCATGTGCAAGACAGTGACGGTGAAAGAGTTCGAGGCCGGTCTGGATTACCGCAAGGGGCGCTTCGTCGGGGTGCTGCCGCCCGGCCGCTATCGCATCTGGCCGTTCAGCGGTCGCGAGATCGTGCGCGTCGACATGCGCGAGTTTCCGCTCCAGATCACCGGGCAGGAGGTGCTCACCACCGACCAGGTGGCGGTGCGGCTCAATGTCCTCGTGCGCATGCGCGTCGCCGACCCGGCCCTGGCCCTCCACACCGTTGTCTCCTACACCGACGCCACTCACCAGGTCGTCCAGCTCGTGCTGCGGGAGACCGTGGCCACGCTGAGCCTGGAGGAGGTCCTCACCCGGCGCGCGGTCCTCGGCGGGGAGCTGACCGCAGCAGCCGCCCCGCGCGCCGCCGAGTTCGGGGTCACCGTCACCGGGGTGGCAATCAAGGACGCCATGGTCAATAGCGAGCTGAAGGCTGCCTATGAGGCCAAGCTGGTCGCGGAGCAGAAGGGCCAGGCGGCACTCATCGCGGCCCGCCACCAGGTTGCCGCCGCCCGCGCGCAGGCAAACGCCGCTAAGGTTCTCGAAGAGAACCCCGCGCTCCTGGCGCAGCGCCAGTTGGACGTGCTAGACCGGGCCGCGACCGCCGGCTATGGCAATCACTTCGTCGTCCTGCCGGAAGTCCTCGGGACGCTGGCGCGAGCACTCACCGCCCGGCGCCCCGCGCCGCCCACCGGCGACGACCCGCCGCAGCCGCCCGCGCGCTGAGACCAGGACACACTCACGCCCTCCTCGGAACGGCGGCCCGGGGCCGTCTCGGAAGCGCGGTTCGGAGGCTGGCGACAGGCACATTCCGTAACGACCCCTGCCGGCTTGTCCGGCGGGTGAACGAGACCGGGGCCGCCGTCTGCAGACCGCCCGCGCCACGGCAAGCACATGCTGGAGTTGTGCCTTTCCACGCTTAACGAGCTCTGCCTCGGGCAGTAACCAGACCAACGGGAGCCCCGCGGGGATCGCGCTGGTTCGGAGAGGTCGGCTGCAGAGCGGCGGCAGCGTAAAGCCGTTGTCGAGGCCGATGGCCCGTGGTGCTGCGCGCCTGGAGGGAGCCCATGGAGGACAGAGATGCGTATCTTGCCACCCTTGCGGAGACGGCATGGGGCGAAGTGGACCGCACGCGGCGAGTGGACGCCATCTGCGCGATCTACCGGCTGGGCGGGGCCGGCGCCGTGCAGGCCTTCAGACGCCTGCTCTCCCACCCGGGGCCGCAGGTGCGTGCCTTGTCGGCTGTCTTCCTTGCGCGCCTTCGCGACAAGGCGTCGGCAGACGCGCTTGTCGGGCTGTTGAGGGACGCTGACCGAGACGTGCGGGTATCGGCCGCTGTCGCTCTTGGGAGTCTGGGCAGTGACAGCGCGGTTGGCGCGCTTGTCGCTGCACTCGCGGACGCCGACCCAAGAGTCCTCTCATTTGCCTGCTGGGCGCTGGGTGAGATCGGCAACGCCGCCGCAACTGTCGCGGCCGGCCCGCTGTCGGAGGCCCTCGCTGCAGCGACCGATCCGTATCTGCGGTACGACGCGGCTTTTGCTCTATTGAGAATCGGCGACCCGCGCGGACGTGAAGCCCTCGAGGGCATGCTGCAGGCGCCCGAGGTGCCCGAAGACCTACGCTCCTGCTGCATTCCCGCTGCGCTGTCGTCGAGCACCGCGTCGGCGGAGGAAGATGCGGTCAGCTCCGACGCGGCCTGACCGGGTGTTCGCCGTCGGGCCACCTGACCCGTGGCGGTCGGTGATCCGGGCCATTCCGGCGGCGGTGTGCCGATCTATGCGGGTGCTCGGCGGAGGTGCGACGTACTACACCTGGACCCCGGACGGGGAGATCGCGACGAAGCACGATGCCACCGGGTGGACGCACTACACGTGGGACGTCGACGAGTCGCTCACGCGTATCCAGGCGCGGGACGTCACTCCGGAGAACCTCTACAACTACCGCATGCAGCGGGTGTCACGGGCGGAGGACGGTGGCGCCGCGACGAGCCTGGTCTATGACACCGAGAAGCTGATCGCGGAGGCGGCCGGGGGCAGTCTGTCTCGCGCCTTCGTCAGCGAGGGCCCGAGCATCTACTCGCCGCTGGTGGCGCAGTCGGGCTCCGAGCACTCGTTCCTGTTCGACGCCCTAGGTACGACCATTGGCATCACCGATGAAGCGGGCAATCTGACGGACACGTTCCTGTACGAGGCCTTCGGCACGAGCCTGGGGAGGACCGGGACGACCGCGACGCCGTACCAGTATGGTGGACGGTATGGGTACTACCGTGAGGCTGACTTGGGGTCGGCGCTGGTCTGGTGGCGCTGGCTCCGGCACTCGTGCGGGGGCTGGATGAGCAGGGATCCCCTGCTTGGCTGGGTTCCCGCTTCTGTGGTGATGCTGCCGACGGACTACGCCTATCAGCGCCCGACTGCGACAGTCGATCCGACGGGACTGGTCCCTCTCTGTGACCCGAAGGACCTGTGTGCCATAGCCACATGGGAGGCCACGAGGGACCTCTGCCTCGTGACAGCGAACAATCTAGCCAGCATAGCTCTACCGGTCTGGACCATCTGCGCTATTGCGTGTGTGGGCCTTTTGCCAGAGCCCCCACTCTTTGCTGGATGCGAAGCCGCCTGCCTCGTCTTGGCCGCCCTCGCCAAGTTCATTGCGTGGGTCTTGTTCAGGCGGTGCACGCGCCAGGCCGACAGCATGGCCGGGTGTCGTCCGCCGGAGTACAAAGACCTGTGGCCGCATCCACAGGGCACGAGGCCGTACAAGCCCATTGAGCTGGATATCTAGGCCGGTGAGCTCAGCAACCTGGTGCCTGGGGCTGCGCGAACTGTGGCGGTGCCAGCCGGATGCGCGGCGGATCGTCTCACGCGGTTGCGAAGCCTGCGAAGCCTTGTGCAGCCTGAGCGAGGGGGGATGGCGAATGCCCGATCCAGGTTCGCACCTCGAGTGGCCCCTGGCAGTGATAGTGATAGCGTGTTTTGGTCTTGTGGTGCTGGTGGGCGGACCGACGTGTCGTGGACCTGCTCGGGGTGGTCGCCTCGGTTCTCGCAGTGTCGATTGGCTGGCTCTTCGCCCTTATGGCGCTACGGGTGCCCCAGGCGACCACCAGTCTGCAGCGTTACGCGCTTGCCCGCGCCTACCTGCCGCTACTGTCAGCGGCTTTGGTGATCACGCTCATCCTAGCTACGCTATGGATAGTAGCGAAGGCGTGGTGTCTGTGGCACCAGACCACGCG
>CAZIWQ010000797.1:0-3861 GCA_964542355.1 uncultured Armatimonadia bacterium | reverse complement strand
GCGTACCCACCGGTCCGTTAGCATGCCCGGCGCACCAGGATTGCGAAGTGGTCGCCGGGCATCCGAACCTCATAGCACCGCCGGCCGGCTTCCCCCACCTCGCTGACCATGCCTGACGTGACCCGCTCTCCGTTGGCATTGACGACATAGACCTCGGCCGCCGCACCGTCGGGGAAGCCGAACCGCCCCGAGATCGCGGTGTGGATGCGCTCCTCCCCGAGTACGTAGCCGGGGCCGATCTGACGGGGAGTGATGGGGAACATCACGGAGGTGAAGTTCCACGGCGCCGGCTTGCGGAAGTAGTAATGCCCATAGTAGACCGCTCCCCGCTTGAGCAGCTCGCGAACGTGCCGTGCACTCTCGACGTGCGTCGCCTCGGCGGTTCGGTTGCCCAACCCCAGCGGACAGCCCAGGTGCGTATCCACCATCGCCGAGAACGTGTTCCCCTCGACGAAGCGCACGATCTGTTTGCGCAGCATCGTGCGCGTGTGGGCCTGCGTATTGGCCATGAAGAACAGGCCCTTGCTGCGGATATAGTCCACGATCTTCAGGCTCAGTGACTGCATGATCAGCGGGACGCTCGTGAGCTGTCCGCTGACCTCATGTGTGCGCGGGTTGATGGTGACGGTGTGACCGTCCCACGGCAGGCCGTGCGCATAGCGCGTGACACTGTAGCTCATCTCATCCCAGTAGATGCCCTTCGCACCGATGTCATCGATCAGCGCAGTGACGTACCCCCAGATCGCCTTCCCGTAGCTGTTGCTTTCAGTCGGGACGAACAGGGGCAGCTCATAGCTGTATGGATAGTCGATCTGCTCGCCCTTGCTGTCGAGCAGTCGGGCGTCCGCGTACTTGCGGCGGCAGTCCGGCTCGGTGCAGCACTGGGCGTGGAAGTAGGCGATCGGCACGAGCGTCGGGTCCGCCGCCGCCATCTTCGTCGACCAGTCGCGCTCCCTGGCGACGAACTCCGGCGCGAACAAAATGCCCGTGCCGTGGGCATACTTGCCGTCCGGATACTGCGCGATGCCACCGCAGATGTACCTCACACCACGCTCGTGCATCCACCGGGCATACTGCTCGCCGGTCAGGCCGCGCGGCAGCCCCCCGCCGAAGATGAAGGCGCCGGGGATGGTGTAGTTCACACCCCAGTTGCGGCGCACCGCGTTGACGAAGGCCCAGTAGTCACCTTTGGGGAGCGGATAGACGGCCCATTCGAGGGTGACGCTGCTGCCGGGCGCGAGGCCCAGCCGGTCGTCGGCGAGGCCGAAGGTCTGCGGATTGTGGAAGCTGCGCACGTGTACGCGGAAGACGTCGTCCTCGGCAACCAGGCCCACGCCCAGCTCCCCAAACTGCGCGAAGGCGCTCGGGTGCGCCGCCTCATAGGCCACACTCGTGTCGCTGTAGGACTTGCGGCCGGCGAGATACAGGGCCACGGGGGAACCGACCATCGCAGCATGGTGCTCAACCATGATGCCAATCAGTTTGTCGGTGGTGTTCGTCAGGGTGTCGGCGACCGCAACGTGGTCGCCGCCGACCGTCACTCGGCGCGACACGCGGCACGGGCCGGCTGACCAGGTTGTCGGGCCCTGCGCCGCCGCCTCCCGCCACTGGCCACCAGGCAGGCTGAGGCGTGTCCGGACGGTGAAGCGGTGCCCCGCAACCCGCACGTCGAGGGTGCCATCCTGCGCCGTGACCTCAATGGGGGCCGGGGACGGCTGGCCGGCCACGATGGTGGGCAGGGGGCCGGTGGGCGCCGGCTCGACCGTATCCCGGCGCGGCGCCTCAATGAACTTGCCGACCTCGATGCTGACATTGCGCAGCACGAGCGTGTCCGGCTTCTGCAGCACCTTGTGATGCTCGAGCCGCAGCTCGTTGTGCCCGGGCTTCACGTGCCGCGTGATGTCCCAGACGAAGCGGTAGGGCTCGTCCTGCTCGGCGGTACCGTAGGGGGTCGTCTTGTCGGCCACGGCCGCCGCGAAATCGGGGGAGTAGAGCAGGCGCCACCGACCCCCGCTGAACCAGGTCAGGTCGACACCATTGCGCACAGTGAAGGTGTTGGTCTTGTTCAGCAGGTCGTCGAGACCGAGTGGATTGCCGTTGACGGCGACGCTGATCCATGGGTTCGAGCCCGAGAGTGTCGGCCAGTCGATGCGCGCCTCCAGCGCCAGGCGCACCTGGTGCTCGATGGAGAAGGCCGGCACATCGATGGGCCATGTGATCGTCTCGGGCGAGATCGATTCCCGGTGCTCGCAGACGATCCTCGTCTGGGCGCCCGCCACTATCGGCGGCAGGAGGAGCAACAGGGCGATGGCGATGGTTCGAGTCACCGGTAGAACCTCCGGCGGTGGTGGGGTGAGTCACGCGCACCAAGGCGCGGCTTCCCGGTTGGAGGGTGGCAGTGGCTCCACCTTACTGTGGCGCCATAGGCGAGTCAAGCGCAGCGGTGTGGGACCGACGACGGCACGCGAACGGCGGGCGGGACGCCGCGAGGATCGGGGCCACGGCCGGGCACGCCGGACACTTTTGTCCGGCATCATTGCCCGCCCGACGGGAGTGTCGGGCGTACCGGTCTGTCGTCGTGCCGTGGAGCCCCGAAGAGGTACAGGAGAGCTGATGGCATGCCGCTGACCCGCGACGAAGACGTTGCGAAGTGCACCAGGCCGCGACGCAGCGGCATGAGGCGGCTGCTGATCGGGGTCGTTGTCGCCCTGACAGCCGCGCTTGCCTACGAGCTGCTGTGGGGCAAGTTGTTCCCCTATTCGCCGGTGGTGGTGGGGTTCGCCAGGCACGAGCTGCCCCGGTCGATCATCTATGTGCAAACCGGCGCCCAACTGGGTGATCTTGCCCGGCTTGACGGCGTGCTCCCGGCCGTGGAGCGCTCCCACGGGATGAGGTTCACCGGCAAACCCCGGCTGTTCGTCTTCCGCGATAGTGGCAGCTACCGCCGGCGCTCGCCGTCCCGGGCCCGGTTCTGCGCGTTCTATACCGGGGCCCTGCTGATCTCGCCGTGGGCTGAGCGCGAAGCCAGGGAAGGGAAGATCTCATTAGCCGTCTACGTGACGCATGAGCTGTCGCATATCCTGCTCTTCCAGCACATGAGCCCGCTGTCTGCATACCGGTTCCCCCGGTGGCTGCTGGAAGGGATGGCCACCTACACCGCCAACCAGATGGGGACAGCGTTCTACCCGGGGAAGGCAGAGATGTACCGCCTGATGCGCGAGGGCAACTACGTGCCGCCTCAGTCGTTCCACACCCGGGCGGGCGACAGGGTCAAGCTTCATGTGCCGAACCGCTGGCCGTTCGCATACTCTGAGTTCGCCTGTATCGTGGACTACCTGATTGAGACCGGGGGACGACCGCGCTTCATGACCTACTTGAGCCGTCTGATGGCAGGCGGCGACCGGGATGCGGTGTTCCGGCAGACCTACGGCATCGGCTTCGATGCCGCCCTCCTGGCCTTCTGGGACCACGTCAGTCGAACGAAGTGAGACAGGAGACCGGCACATGAGTTCGGAGGTCTACCGCCAGCCGTGCTACTACGACTGCTGGGCGGGGGGGGCCCGCAGAGCGGGACCCGCGCCGGTGTTGTCGTGGCCGTGGTAGGAGCGCACCCCCGAGCGCGACCGCGCGGCTCTCACCCCACGGCACCCGCCACCGCTGCCGCACACCCCACGTTCGCACGTTCCCACGGCGCGCGCGGGCCGTGCCCCCACTGGCGCGGCGATGCGTTGGCGACGCGCGGACCGCCGAGGCAATGGTGCAATGCAAGGCCCGCGAGCTCCCGGTGCGCAGACCCCTATCCGTGATCCACCAACCGAGCCGCGCACGTCAGTAAGCGGAGCCGTCCCTCGCAGGAGCACC
>CAZIWQ010000796.1:0-3861 GCA_964542355.1 uncultured Armatimonadia bacterium | reverse complement strand
CATGAAGGCTTTGGAGCCCATCGTCGCGAGCAGCAGCCGGTACTGCTCCGTCACCGGGAAGGCCCACTGGACCGGCACCCCGGCCTCGCAGCGCAGGCGCGAGTAGCTGAGGGCGAAGATGAAGTTCAGCCCGAGGAACACGAGCGCGACAGTCGGCGCCATGCCGGCGAGGCACCACCAGCCCGCCGCCGCGCACGCCGCGATCACGAAGCCCCAGAACACCACCGGTCGCTCGCGGGCAACCTGCCGCAGATGTCGGCGCGCCCCCCACACCAACACCCCGGCCAAGGCGATGAACCCGCCCGCCGACTGCGGCTCGAAGTGCGGGAAGCGGGGGATGTCGTAGCCGAAGGCCACGGCCACAACGGCCTCCACCAGAAGCAGCAGGTAAGCCAAGAGTGAGGAAGTCACAATCTCCAGCGGCATCAGGAAGCCAAAGCCCAGCACCTCGGGGAACCAGTAGGCCACCAACGGGCGGACCGCGGAGAGCGGGCGGTCCTGGAACAGCCCCCCCAGATCGGTGCTCAGGCCCAGCGCGGGGACTCCGGGGTTGAACGCGTGCACGATGTTGAGGCCATTGTGGATCGTCACGATCGCGAAACCGATCCACATCACCGGGTCGCGCCACAAGGGAGGCGTCTCGCCCCCGCGCCCATCCCCTGTCAGCATCAGCGGCACCTCGTTGAGGGCGAACGTCAGCCGCTCATGCTCGGCCCAGTGGTCGACGAACAGCTCGGCCATCAACTGCAGCGCGGCAAACAGGAGGACCACAAACACCGACCACATCGCGAGTGGCACGAGCCACGCCCGCCAGGGCACCCCCGTCTCCGTCGCCTCGAAGAAGCCCCGGATCACTCCCTCATCCGTCGGCGCCAGCCAGCCGGGGATGAAGGCATGGAACCGCTCCCATCCGTTCTCGGGGGTGGCGAAGTACTGGAGTGCGACGAAGTTCGGCACCATCTGGCGCAGCGCGCCACCCGAGGCGAGGGCGATCCCCAGCCCCAGGAACACATAGATGACGATCAGCTCGGGACGCGTCAACGCGAGGCGAGGGGAGCACCGCCGCAGCAGGGGCTGCAGCGCAACCAGCAGCACGAGCCCCACGAGGGCGGGGATCGGCGGCACACTCATGCTGACCTGGCAACTGACCGTGACCAGCTCCGCCTGGGTGACCCACAGGTCGCCCAGGACGAGCAATCCGCCGGCGATCACCAGCGCGCGCGGTGTCAGGCCACGCAGGAGTGCGGCAGGGGCGTCAACTGGCGCCGCAGCAGGCAATGCCATGGGTGGGGGGACCGCCGCCGGCGCGACAGCGCAGTGCGGCGGCGGACGGGGCAAGTCGCTCCCGGGTTACTTGCTGACAATCCGGATCTGGGTCGACAGCGGGAAGTCCCGCTCGCCGGCCTTGAAGGTGAACTCCATGAAGAACGCCGCGTGGCCCTCGGCCGGTGCGGGCTGCGCGAACGCGTAGCCGCCCTCCTGCGCCGCCAGCTCCTGGCTCGCCCACTTCGCCCCCCGGAAGTCCGTGGTCGGGGCCGTCGTGGTCCACACCAGCACTCGCGCCGGCGCCGGGTCACTATGCGCCTTCAGCTCCAGCCCCTGCGCTGTGGGGCGAAACTCCCACTCGAAGCGCGGGAAGGCGATCTCGCCCGTCGTTGCCGCGGCCAGCCCGCCGATCCCATTGAGCACCCGCGCGAAGTCCTCGAGCCCGTGACCCGAGTTCGGTACGTAGAGCAGGTACTTCGGCCCCACCAGGTCGGCATAGTAGTTGTCGGCCGCGCCGAGCGGCCAGTAGCGGTCATTGGTCCCGGCCACAATCAGCTTCGGCATCGCCGCGCGATCGCGATAGGTATACGGATCCACCATCGAGCCCAGGATCCGGCCCTGCTCCGAGGCCAGAATGTCAGGGAGCCCACGGGCCGTGTAGTCATCGATCTGCTCGCTGTAGCGGCCCCACTGCGTCAGGTGGTGCTTCATCTGCGCCGGCAGATTGAGGTTGTCATACACCAGCGGCGCGATCGCCTTCACCCGCTTGTCCACCTCCGCGGTGAACCACGTCGTCCACCCGCGCTTCGAGGCCCCGGTGACGAGGAAGCCGTCGACCTTGCGCCCCCACTCGCGCTCCGACAGGGCCTGCACCACATCCATCGCCCGCACCGCGGCCTTCACCATCGGGAACAGGCATGGCCACGAAGCATCCCCGGTCGCCAGGTACTGCGCGAAGGTGTAGGCGATGAGGCCGTCTTCATTCAGGTTGTCGAACAGGGGCTGGTTGGGGATGTCTCCGAGCACCACAATCGGCATCCCGATCGTCTGGGCAACCATCGTCGCCATTGCGAACAGCTTGCCCTCCGGTGACCCACCGGTGACCACCAGCGCGCACAGCTCGGGGTGGCGCACCGCCGTGGGCTGGAACACCGTCAGGCGGTGTCGCCAGGTCGTCCCCTGCCACACCTGCGAGGTCATCTTCACTCGCGTTACGGTGCCATTCGGTGTCTGTGTGATCTCACCCGACTTCTCCCAGGTGAACGCCGTGTCGGGCCTGGCGACATAGTCGAATACCGGCTGCGCCCACACCGCACCGATTCCGGAGATCAGGATTGCTCCTACCATAGCCATTCGTCCCACGTGTTGTTGCCTCCCTAGAAGAGCGGCCGGAAAGCCGATTTGGGGCCGCGACGGCACGCTCAGATGCCCGCAGAGACCACTCACAGTCGTCTCACTACGAGAGACCCGGCCGGAAGTGGACTTTTCGGCCGGACCTTCGGCCTGTCCCGCAGATACTGCCGCAGCGCTATTCGTCACGTACCCCTGATGCCCCTGCCCGAGCTTCGCGGGGGCCGGCAGGTGTGCCACTGCGCGCCGGAGAAGCAATCGCCCGTCGGCGCTGGTTCGCCGCACCGCAGACCACACTCAATTCTCAGGTGACAGCATGGCAACTGACCCAGCCGGGCCCCCGGCCGTCCCGAATGCGATCCCCCTGTGGCCGGACGGCGCGCCGGGCGCCGACAGCGCCAGTGAGACCTTCGAGCCCTACCTCGTCCCCCATCTCGTCGAGACCACGACACCACACGGCGCCGTGATCGTCTGCCCCGGTGGTGGCTACAGCGGACGCGCCGCCCATGAGGGCGACCCGATCGCCGAGTGGCTGAACTCGCTCGGGATTGCGAGCTTCGTCTGCCACTACCGGGTGGCTCCCTACCGCCACCCCTATCCCTTGCTGGATGCCCAACGCGCCGTGCGCTGGGTGCGCACCCATGGGGCCACCTGGCACATCGATCCGACGAAGATCGGGATCCTGGGGTTCTCCGCGGGGGGACATCTCGTCAGCACCGTCGGCACGCACTTCGACGCCGGCGAGGCCTCTGCGGCCGATCCGGTAAACCGCGCCAGCTCGCGGCCCGACGCGCTCATCCTGTGCTATCCGGTCATCAGCTTCGGCGAGTGGCGTCATCACGGCTCGATGGTCAACCTGATCGGGGAGGACCCCGATCCGGCCTTGCGCCACTCGCTGTCCAACGAGCACCAGGTCACCGCGGAGACGCCGCCCACGTTCCTGTGGCACACCGCGGACGATGCCGGGGTGCCGGTCGACAACAGCCTGCTGTTCGCCGCGGCCCTCGCGCGCTGCCGGGTGCCGTTCGAGCTGCACGTCTTCGCCTCCGGCCCGCACGGCCTCGGCCTGGCTCCGCAGGACCCTCACGTGGGAGCCTGGAGTCGCCTCGCCGGCGAGTGGCTGCACGCCCTGGGGTTCTGACGCCGCCGGCCGTTCGTCGTCGCCGTGGTAGGAGCGCTCCCCCGAGCGCGACCGCGTGGCGGAAGGTGACAGCGACGAGGGGTGACAGCGGCAGGAGAGCAGCG
>CAZIWQ010000795.1:0-3864 GCA_964542355.1 uncultured Armatimonadia bacterium | reverse complement strand
TGCGCCACCAAGGGAGACCTGCACTGTGACCACCGATCGCATCGCCGCCCTGCTGGCCCTGCTCATCCTCCCCGGCCCGGCAAGCGCCGCGCCGAAGGTTGCCGTGATGTACAGCGCCTGGAGCTCCGGCACGTTCAAGACCGAGCTCGACCGGCCGCTCGCGGCACTGGGCTGGCAATGCGAGAAGCTCGAGAACCGGGACATCGCGAAGTGGATCGGGCGGCTCGACGAGTTCGACCTCGTGATCTCCACCAGTGTCGGTAACTTTGAGAACCCGCAGGACATGGCCCCCTACCGGGAGGCCTGGCTGCGCTTCCTCAACCGGGGCGGCGCCATCCTGATCGTCGACGCCAGCTACGACAGTGTGCTTGGCCTGTGGATGGGTCGTCTGGGGCCCGACTGGGCCTTGAGCAGCGCGGGGTGTGCCCCGTACACGAGGAAGAACGGCGGCTCGGACGAGGTGAGCTTCGACCCCGACCACCCGCTGCTGCATGCCCCGCATGAGCTGCCTCCGCTGTTTCGGGCGCGCGGGGGCATCTGGGCCCATATCGAGAGTTGGGGTGCCGGCTGGACCAGCCTGGCCACCTGCGCCGACAAGAAGAGCCTGCTCGTGACGCGCGATGTGGGCAAGGGCATGGTCGCCGTCACCAGCTACTTCTCGCTGCGTGGTGAGACCAGCCAGGCGCTCGTGGTCCCCCTGCTCGAGAACCTGTGGCAGCGGATGCAGGGCCTGCGGCAGGGCTTTGCCCTCACGGGCTTCGTGCCCGGCCGGGCCGCGCCGGGACCGCAACGGGCCGCGCTGACGATCCGCAACACCAGCGAGAGAGAGGCCCGCTATGAGGCCACACTGAGCCTGGGACGGGGGCAGGCGGCGCCGGCGGAGGTCGCGCGTGGCTCCGCCACCGTGGCCGCGGGAGCGGTCGGACGCATCGAGCTGCCGTACGCAATCCGGGAGCGTGGCGAGCTGCGCCTGGCGATCGAGCTGTCCGCGGGCGGCGCCACGCTCACCCGGCTCGAACGCGCACTCTCCGTCCCGCCGGTAGTCGCGCTGCGAGTGCCGAACCGCCACCTGTATCCGCCCACCGATCGCTTGACCTTCTCCGCCGCGTTCGTCCCGGAGGCGGGGATCGAGCTGGCAACGTGCTCCGCCGAGTTGACTGTCGCCGGAACCAAGATCTGGCAGTCGGCAGGCCCGGCCGCGGGGGGTGACTTCAGCGCCGACATCTCCGCCCTGCCGCCCGGGCGCCATGTCGCCGCGCTCTGCCTGACCCACGATGGCAAGCCCCTCGGCAGTGCCGACACCGAGTTCTACCGCCACCCGACGGCGCGGGTACACACGCGGCCCGATGGCACGCTGGTGGTGAACGAGAAGCCCCTGTTCCCCTTCGGCTGGTACCACGTCTCCTGGTCATTATCCACCGCCGAGCGTCTGGCGTTCCTCCGCGACATCGCCGCCGGGGGCTTCAACACCGTGCACGCGAGCATCAAGACCGTCGACGAGTGGGACGAGTTCCTGACTGAGGCGGAGAAGCTCGGCGTATACGTCGTCACCGAGTTCGGCGTGGACCCGATGCAGGTGATCGCCCGCTATCGGGACAAGCCCGCGGTGCTGGCGTGGAACCCGGGCGACGAGCCGGATGGCGGCGGGGCCTCGCCGGATGAGATGCTCGCCCGCCACGACCGCTTCAAGACGGCCGACCCCAACCACCCCACCTACATGGTGCTGTGCGTCCCGCAGACCTACCACCGCTATGTCGGCAGCGCCGAGATCATCGCCCCGGACGTGTATCCGCTGCACCCGTCGCCGGCCTCGACGACGACTCCGGTCTACACCCACCTCAGCGCCGCGCGCACGGAGGCGGCACGCTTCGGGCGCCCCATCTTCGGCGTGCTGCAGTGCTTTGGCTATGACAAGGGCTCCTGGCGAGTGCCCACGTTCGCCGAGTGCCGGAACATGACCTATCTGGCGCTGCTCGCAGGAGTGAAGGGGATCATCTACTATACGTACGCCGACACGGGGTTCAACATCTCGCAGCGTCCGGCGCTGTGGGCAGACATGAAGACACTCCCGCCGGAGATCACCCGGTTGGAGCCCTTCCTGCTCGAGGGGCGCCTCGCGAGCATTGAGACCGGGCTGCAGGACGTCTTCGCCGGTATATGGACGGTGGGGAACCGCAGCCTGGTGTGCGTGGTGAGCACCTCGAACGACGAGGCACGGGAGGTCGCGCTCCCGCTGCCGGCGGGGGTCACCGGCGCACCACGGACGGTGTTTGCCGGACGTCCGGGAGGTCTCGCGGTGAGGGACGGCAAGCTGTGCGGGAAGGTGGGGGCACTGGCGGCGCACGTGTACGAGTTCGGCGAGTGAGGCGCCGCCGTCGACCCCGCCGTTCGCTGTCGACCGTGCCGTTCCCTGGGACCGCGACCGTCCCGGTCGCAGCCGTTCGCCGTCGACCGTGTCGTTCCCCGGGACCGTCATCCCGCCCTGCGGGACGCGCCCGACAGCGGCAGCGGCGCTCCCTACCCTCCCACCCGCAATCGACACCAGCGGATGTGCGTCACGCACGCCTGCGTGCACCAGAAGCTGGCGAGCACATCGCCGTCACTGAGCCGGATCGCCACCGGCTTGCCGAACGCAATGGTGATGTGTTGCTGCAGCTCGCGCGCCCCCGCTGCCACCCCCACGTTCGCCTGCCCGACCGCGTCCCACACCGCCACCTGGCCCGCAAGGTCCCACGTGGCCCCGCCATCGGCGGAGAGTGCAGCCATCACCCCGGGCCGATCACCGTAGCGCCGGTTGTAGACCGCCAGCAGCCGCCCCTCCCCCAGGTCGACCGGGAACGTCACCTGGCCCTGCAGGTTGGTGGGCTCCGGCGGCGACCATGTGCGCCCGCCATCCGCGGAGAGGATCCGGTGCACGAACACATCCTTGTCGGTGGCAGCGTCATGCGTCCAGGCCGTAACCAGCAGGCGCCCGCCGCCGAGGCCTACCATTCCCTGGTCCCAGTAGTACACGCCATCGGCGACGCCATCCCCCACCACCGTAAGCTCACCCCAGCTCTGGCCGCCGTCCTCGGAAAACAGTGCCAGCGCGCGCTGCGGCGGCGGCTCCGGGTCGTCATAGGCCTTCCAACTCTCCACCGGGAGCACGAGGCGGCCGCCGGGGAGCTCAATCGCCGGCCCGGAGTTGTTGGCCACCAGTCCCGGCGGCAGCCCGACGACCCATGGTGGGCTCCATGTGCGCCCCTGGTCCTCTGAGGCGAACATCACGATGTCACACGGCAGATACCCCTCGGTTGCGGGGTTGTACATCGTCCTGTCGGGGTCCGAGCGGTCCCAGCGGGAGGCCACCATGAGCAGCCTGCCGTCGGCAAGACGAGTCAGGCCCGGGCCCCGGTAGCAGTAGTGGGCCTGCGCAGGCGGGTCGTCCCACGCCAGCCCCTCATCGACCCACGTCCGGCCCGCATCGCGCGACCGGAGCTTAGCGATGCGCCCGTCCACACTGGCGAACGCGCTCCCGTGACGGTAGACGCAAATCAGCTCCTCGGCAGACAGTTGCAGGCACATGGGGAAGCAGGCGTGGACCGCCCGCAGATCGGGATGGGGGTTGCGGTACAAGACGCCGCTCTCAATGACCTCGAGCACTGCTGTCACCTCCGGGGATCGTCAGGAGCTCAGGGGTCTGCTTTCGCCGCTGGCCCGCGGTTCCCTTTGTGGGCTCTCGGGAGGTCGATGTCGCCTGTCGGGAGAACCTCCATCCGGGCCCGCTAGAAGAGCGGCCGATAAGCCGTTCTGAGGCCGCGAAGCTGAGCCAGAATGGCTCTGGAGGGCGCTCAGCCGGCCGCTACGCCTCGGGGGCCGGCCGGA
>CAZIWQ010000794.1:2962-3877 GCA_964542355.1 uncultured Armatimonadia bacterium | reverse complement strand
GCCGCGCCGCTACGCTCAGAGGCTCGCGGAAGCCACTCACAGCCATCTCGCCGCTAGAGACCCGGCCGGAAGTGGCCTGTTCGGCCGGGTCTCCAGGCTCAGGTTGACACCCACGCTACTTCGCCGGCCCGGGCGGCACCTGCCAGCGCGTGCACGCGACGTACTGCATGCCCCCGGGCTCGAAGAAGTAGTACACAGTCACTACTGTGCCGTCCTTGAGCTGGGCCGAGTGTGGGTAGCCGAGGTCGGTGCCCCCGCCATCGTCGCGCAGTGTCCAGATCTGCTTCGGGTCCCACGTCTGACCCTCATCGGCGCTGACCGCGGCGCGGACCCCAAACGGGGTGTGCCGATATCCGTAGCTGAGCAGGAGGCGGCCATCCTGCAGCCGGAGCAGGTCAGGCGGATGACCCTGGACGCCTGTGTCGCGCACATCCTTCCAGGTGGCCCCGCCATCCTCCGACATCGCCTGCCACAGGTGGTCGGAGCCCACGCCGGTGCGCATCACCATCAAGAGCTTCCCGTCCTTGACCTCGACGATCTCCGGCTCGTTGAGATGCGTCTTGCCGTCGGGGTGCGTGGCCACAGGGACGAGAGTCCACGTCTCGCCATAGTCGGTGGAGCGGAGGACCTGGGAGCTGTCGGGGTCGTTCGGCTGCTTGCTCCCGTACGTGGGGAACAGGATCGTGCCATCCTTGAGCTGGAGCGAGTTCATGCCGGAGGCGATGAAGGCCATCGGCGGGAGATCAATGTCCTTGCGCTGCCAGGTCTTGCCCCCGTCGTCCGACCAGGTGCGATAGGCGCCGATGCAGACCGCCACGACGCCCTTGCGCACATCGCGGACGAGGTAGCCCTGCTTCTCCAGCTCCGCACGCTTCTCGACCGGATGCTCCTGCCACCACTTGCAGCCGACACCGA
>CAZIWQ010000794.1:0-2952 GCA_964542355.1 uncultured Armatimonadia bacterium | reverse complement strand
CCGATGAGGCGGCCGGTGGGGCCGGTGAACGACTTGCCCGCGACCGCGGGCCCCTCGTGCCAGGTCTTGCCGCCATCGTCACTGACCATCGTGACGCTGCCGGCCCCCTTCGCGTTGATGTGCGAGCGGGGCCCCCCGGCACGGAACGAGGCGCTCAGGCGGTCGGTGACCGGGTCGTGGCGCAGGGCGGGGAACACCGCGTAGGTATCATCCTTGCGGTAGATGGTCACTTGCTCGAGTCCGGGCGGCTTCACGCCGGCCTGCACCTCCATCGGTGACTTGAACTTCACATAGTCCCACAGGGACTCGCCCTTGGCGGCACTCGAGGCGCTCCCGAAGCTCAGCTCGTCGCGCCCCTGGTGGGCGGCATGGGTGAACTTCCCAGTCGCATCGACAGCAAGCTGCCCGTCCACGTACACCTTGAGGTCTTGCCCCTGGATGCTCACCCGGTAGACGTGGAAGTCCTGCGTGGTGTCGAGCGCGTACTTGAGCCTGGCGAACGCCAGCTCGAACCCGTCGGTGTGGAACTGGATGCCTTCCTCGTTGACCCCGTTGGAGAGCCAGAGGCAAACGCCGGCATCCCCGACTGCGGAGACGACCTTCATGCGGGCCTCGACGATGGCCTCCTGTTTGGGGTCGGCGGACCATTCGGTGGTGAAGCAGTGGCCCGAGCCCGCCTCGGCACTGTCATCGACGATCCGGAGCACACCGTCCTTGGCCTCCGAGCGGGTCGTCGCGCCGAACCACCCGCCGGCGGCGGGGACCGTGTTCATCTCGTATGACTGTGTCCACTGGATATCGTCCGCGAGCGCCGGGGCGGCACTCGCGGCACCGGCGCCGACGAGGAGCAGCACCAGGCCGAGCGCGAGACTGTGGTGGAGCATGGGAGTTCCCCCTCCGGGCTACAGGTTCGGGTTGTCGAGCAGGTGCACGCGATGCCCGGCGGGATCAGGTGTCGTGAGGTAACCGGCCTTCACGCCACCCTTTGCGCTCTCGTCCTCAAACGCGAACCCCTTCGCGACCAATGCGGCGCGGGCGGCCTCGTAGTTGGCGACACGGACCGCGACATGGGTCCTGGGCTGGGTGGGCTCTTTCATGATCTCGAGGCGCCCGGGGCCGGTGCCGGAGACGAAGATGGAGCTGTTGCCGACCTTCGCCGCGAAGCCGAAGGTGTCGGCATACCAGTCAGCCATCGCCTGGCCCCCGGCGGGCTCCGTGGGGTACAGGCCGGGGTGCTCGATGCCCAGGAACAGGGGCATTCCACGGGCCTGCTTGATCCACCAGAGAACCTCGGCGACGCGGGCGGAGATGCCGGCGAAGTCGCCGGCGGCGACGAGGTCTTTCGTGATCAGGTTGCTGCCGATGCCGACCGCGGCGACCCCGGCCTTGATCCAGGCCGTCACGCTCTCCTCGGTGGCGTCGACGCCGCCGGTGGGCATGATGCGCGTCCAGGGGGTCGGGCCGAGCACGGCCTTAACGAACTTCGGCCCCCCGACCTCGGCGCCGGGGAACACCTTGACGATCTCGACCCCGAGCTCCTCGGCCTGGGAGATCTCACTGGCGCTGCCACAGCCCGGCGAGTAGGAGACCTTCCGGCGGTTGCAGACGCGTGCCACCTCGGGGTTCAGCACCGGCCCGACGACGAAGTTGGCGCCATTGGCCAGGTACAGGGCCGCCGTCCCGGGGTCGATGACCGACCCCACACCCATGATCACGCGGGGCAGATTGGCCTGGCAGTGTTTGACCAGCCGGGCGAAGACCTCGTAGGCGAAGTCACCGCGGTTGGTGAACTCGACACAGCGGCAGCCGCCGGCGGCGCAGGCCTCGACGATCTTGATCGCCGTCTCGACGTCTTTGTCGTAGAAGACGGGCACGAGCCCGTCGCCGATCATCGTGTTGAGGACCTCAAGGCGTGTGAACTGGGCCATCTGCGACCCCTCCGATGGGTAGTGGTTACTCGTCGAGCCAGGCGCGCAGGGTCTTGATATCCGGCTCGATGGTCTGAACGCTTGCCGGCTCCAACGCCAGTGTGCCGGCGAAGCCCTCTTGCTGCAGGATTGCCAGCACCTCGGCATTGCGGACGACGCCGGCCCCGAGGGCCATCTGCCTGGCGGTTGGCTGACCCTCGCCCAGCCAGCGCTGGTCGATGTAGTCCTTGAAGTGGAAGTGGACTGTCCACGACAGGGCCCGGCGTGTCGCCGCGACCTCGTCTTGCTCCCACAGGTAGAAGTTGCCGGTGTCCAGACACAGCCGCAGACCGGCGTCGCCCAACTGGTCGATCACCTGCAGCATATCCGCGACCTTGTGCAGGAGCGTTCCGGCATTCTCGATCACGAACGTGATCCCGGTTCCGGCAAACAGCGGCAGCATCGCTCCGAGCCGGTCGATGTAGCGTTGCAGCATGTCCGCACCGGCGTAGGTGTGCTGCGTGCCGTAGGTGAAGGCGAGGGGAGCGCCGAGGATGTGCGCGTTCTCAAGGCCCTGCCGGAAGGCCTCGTCCGCCTTCGCCTCGGCCTCGGGCCCGGTGGCGTTGAGGTCGGTGGCGATGTAGTAGCAGGCGCAGGTGAGGCCGTGGCGGTCCAGCGCCTCCCGCACGGTGGCCGGGGGTGCGGCGCGGAAGAACTCGGCGAAAATGTCCAGGTTCTCGAGGCCCCAGCCGCGAACCAGGCCGAGGTACCCGTCGAGATCGACCGGCTGGCCCGCGTGTTCGCTGAACGGGCCGGTCGTCATCAGACCAAGCTTGATTGCCATGGGTGGATCTCCTATCTACTGGTTCCCCGTCTTCCGGGGCGGCAAGTGGGGTCGGCTTCTTCCGTCTGCGCAGCCCGCGTCCGCGGGCTGACGCGGCCCCGCCTTCGGTGAATCACGGCTGACAGGGCGCTGGTGTCGCGTTACGGATGATTCTGCTGGTCTGGCACCGACCCAGAAAGGGGCGCCACAGGGCCGACGGGC
>CAZIWQ010000793.1:0-3880 GCA_964542355.1 uncultured Armatimonadia bacterium | reverse complement strand
AGGGGTCCGGCCGAAACGGCCACCTCCGGCCGGCCCCCGAGGCGTAGCGGCCGGCTGAGTGCTCTCCAGAGCCATTCTGGCGTAGCTTCGCAGCCTCCGAACGGCGTTTCGGCCGCTCGGCTAGAAGAGCCGCGCCTGGCTCGGTGCGTTGTCACCGATCGTCGCACTGATCGAGGCGCTGTGGTGGATGCGATGGATCGCTTCCGCGAGCAGCGGCGCCACGCTCAGTGTCACCTGCTTGGGCAAGCGGCGACTGGCGTCGAGTGCGATCGTGTCGGTCGTCACGAGCGAGTCGATCGCGTCGGTGTTGAGACGCTCGACGGCCGGCCCCGATAGCACACTGTGGGTGGCCGCCGCAATGACCGTCACGGCCCCGCGTTCGCGCAGGGCGCGGGCCCCCACGCACATCGTCCCGGCCGTGTCGATCATATCGTCGAGCATGACTGCCCGCTTGCCGTCCAGGTCGCCGATGATCTCCATGACCTCGGAGGTGTTGGGGCGCGGCCGGCGCTTGGCGATGATGGCAATCGACGCGTCGAGCTCGTCGGCCATGCGTTTGACCTCATCGACGCCCCCGACATCCGGGGAGACGATGACCGTATCCTCGCCACCTAAGCCGACGCTGCGGAAGTACTCCGCCATGATGCGTCGCGCCGGCAGGTGATCGACCGGGATGTCAAAAAAGCCCTGAAGCTGATCGGTATGGAGGTCGACGGCCAGGACCCGGTCGGCACCGGCGACGGTGATGAGGTTGGCCACCAGCTTGGCGGTGATCGGCTCACGGCCGCGTGCCTTGCGGTCCTGCCGCGCGTATCCGTAGTAGGGCAGGACCGCGACAATTCGCTCGGCGGAACCGCGCCGGAACGCGTCCAGCATGACCAACAACTCGACCAGATGCTCGTTGACCGGCGGGCACGTCGGCTGAATCAGGAAGACATCGGTCCCGCGCACGCTCTCCTTGATCGAGACCTGGACTTCACCGTCGGAGAAGCGACTGACGACCATGTCGCCGAGCGGAATATCCAGGATCTGGGCGATGCGACCGGCCAGTTCCGGATTGGCGTTTCCCGAGAATATCTGCAGCGGACCATACTGCACCAGGGTCACCCCGAGGGCTGGGGGGCACGCAACTGGCTGGGGCGGCAGGATTCGAACCTGCGAGTACGGGATCCAAAGTCCCGCGCCTTACCGCTTGGCGACGCCCCAGCGTGCTGATGTGCCACACAGCAGGTGACGGCGGAAGTCGCCCCCCGTGAGGACAGGCCACTCCCGACCGCTCGATGCTACGTCACGACACCGTCTGAGTCCGGGATTGGGCGGAAGATACCGTGCTGCTACGTGGGAGGCCCTGCCTCCCGCCCGGCCAGCCACGCTGCGACGGTAGCCAGATTGGAGGGCTTGTCCACGTCAAACCCGATCTCGGGGAACGGCGACTGCACCACCCGGATCGGCGTCGCCAACAGCGCTTCGCCGCGTGCCACCAGATCCGCGAGGCTCAGACGCCCCCGTACCAGCCGGAGGACGAACCCCCACCCGAACATGGCGCACAGGCGCACGGGGTTCTTGCGCGCAGCAAAAGCTCTTCCGAGTCGCCCGCCCTGGGTCTCCAGGAACTCACGACTCACGACTGCAACGTTCCCGCCCGTGTACGCACCATCCACCAGGCGCACGAACGTACGCCGCCCGCCCGGGAAGACGCGCTCGCTGTCCTCTCTACGGACGATAGGATATACGATACCGGCGTCGGATTGCAAGGCCTCGCGGCAAAAATGCTCGACCGCGGCCGCCGTGAGCAGGGGCAGGTCACCGGTCACGACGAGCATCCGCGCCGGCTTCCCCAGCGCCGCGAGGCCGGTCGTCAGGCTGTCGACGAAGGTCGGCCCGGTGGCGACGACCGCCCGCTCGCCAACGTGCGCCAGCACGGGCGAGCCGGCGGCGCAGACGACGCGGATCGCCCCCACCGTCGGCGCGCCCGCCAGTGCCGCCAGCACCCGGTCGATGGTCGCATGCCCCGCGACCGGGATCATGGCCTTCGCCGTCACGCCGCTCGCGCGCTGCAGCCCCCGGCTGATGCGTCCCGCAGCGAGCACGGCAACATCGAGGCGTTCACTCATGGCGGCGTCCCTCCAGGATCTCGAACCCGTGCGGCGTGGACTGGGCCGCCGTCGCCCAGTAGCCCCGGGCGGCCAGCTTCGCGGCGATCTGCGCCGCCGCCACCGCATCGGCCGCCAGCCCGAAGACGGCCGATCCGGAGCCGGTCAGCCGGGCGCCCAGTGCGCCCGCGGCCATCATGTCCGCCCGGAGCTCAGCCACGGGCGGCAGCAGCGCGGCGACCTTCGCCTCGAACGCGTTGGCTAGCTGCGTCGCCACGCGAGCGGGCTCGGCGCTACTTCCCAGGAGGGCAGCGAGCGCCGTCATGCGCGAACCGTCACTGAAGTCCTCCGGCCCCATCATCGCGTAGGCCTCGGCCGTAGCGACACTGCAGTCGGGCTTGGCGATCACCAGATCATAGCGGCGTGTCCCCGCCAGCGGGGCCACGATCTCGCCCCGGCCCGAGCAGACCGCGGCCCCGCCGGTCAGGAATAGCACGGTGTCGGAGCCGAGGGCGGCAGCCAGCTCGCCGAGCTCGTGCGCCTCGCCGGCCCCGGTCAGGAGGGCGAGTGCCGCCAGCGTCGCGACGCAGTCGGAGCTGCCGCCCCCGAGCCCGGCTCCGGCCGGCACGTGCTTGTCGAGCGTGATCGTGACCCCCGCCGGTACTCCGTAGCGCTCACGGAACAGCTCCGCGGCCCGCCAGCAGAGGTTGGGAGGGCCCTCCGGCGCGCCCCATGTCCCCCGCACACTCAGCCGGAGGCCCGCCTCCGCCAGCGCCACCGCGACGGTGTCGTGCACCGACACGGTCTGCGTGATGGTCCGGATCTCATGGTACCCGTCGTCCCGCCTGGCGAGAAGCTCCAGGCCCCAGTTGATCTTGGCGTTGGCCCGCACGACGACCCGCGCTGTCACGCACATCCCTCCTGCGTGGCCAGGGCATTGCCGACCGCAATGAACTCGTCGAAGCTGAGCGTGTCACCACGGCGCGTCGGCGCGATGCCTGCCGCGGATAGCACGGCATCGGCCCGGGGGCCGGCGAGGGCGGTCTGCGTGGCGGTCATCAGCGCATTGCGGATCGTCTTGCGGCGATAGCCGAACGCGGCGCGCACCGCGGCAAAGAAGTGATCCGGGCTGACGATCCCCGCGGGTGGATCGCGCCGGGGTGTCAGCCGCAGCGCCGTCGAGCTCACGGCGGGCGCGGGGTAGAACACGCTCGCCCCCAGTCGCGCGATCTCCGCGACGGTGGCGACGTAGTAGCCACAGAACACGGTCAGCGAGCCGTACTCGCGGGTGTCGGGCCGCGCGGTGAGCCGCTGCGCGACCTCCTGCTGCATGGTAACGAGGATGTCGCCGAGGGGCGGGCGGACGAGCAGCAGCTTCTCCAACAACGGCGAGGTGATGTAGTAGGGCAGATTGCCCACCGCCACCGTGTGGGGGCCGGTTAGTCCGCTGAGGTCGGCGGTCATGAAGTCCTCGATGTGGACCGTAACGTTCGGGAGGTCCGCGAGCAGCTCGGCGAGCGGCGCGGCGAGCTTGCGGTCACGCTCGAACGCCTCCACCCGCACTCCGGCGCGCCCCAGCGGGACCGTGAGGGCGCCCAGTCCGGGGCCGATCTCGATGGCGAGGTCGGGGGCACAGTCGAGGGCGCGGGCCGCGAGCTTGCGGGCGAGGTTATCGTCAACGAGGAAGTTCTGGCCGAGCGACTTGACCGGGTGCAGGCCATAGCGGGCCATCAACTCGCGCGTCCGGCGGGCGAGTGGCAAGTCGCTCGGGGAGGTCGGGGGGGCGG
>CAZIWQ010000792.1:2447-3885 GCA_964542355.1 uncultured Armatimonadia bacterium | reverse complement strand
GCCGCGCCCGTGCCGCATTCGGTTACGGTGCTACACCAGTAGTAGCGCGGACGAGGAGGACGCTGGTGGTGGCTTGCGAGGCGATGCGCTCGGCAACATTGCCGAAGACGGCTTCGCGCAGCGCAGAGCGGCGCTCCGCGCCCACGATCACGAGGTCATAGTCGGCTGCCTGCTCGAGAACGGCGGAGGCCCGGTGGTAGGTTGGGATCACATCCAGCGGCCCGAGGGCGGTTAGCCCGTGGTGCCGGAGCGCGGCCTCAATGTCGCGCCGAGCCGCGCCGGCATCGGCGTCGGGGTTGTGGAGGTGGACGAAGCGGACGGTCGCCCCGGCCCGGGTGACGAGGGCGTGCGCCAGGAGGCCGGTGAGGGCCAGATTGACGCCGGCGGCGATGGGGATCAGGACGCGCGCCATTGCCTCGCGGCGGAACCTGGCGACGACGAGATTGCACGAAGTCGTAGCCACGAGTTGGTGGGCCAGGCGGCTGAACTTGCGCTTGCCTCGCTCGCCATCGCTGGCGACCTCCGAGTCCCCGATCAGCAGCAGATCGGCGGCCTGCGTGTCGACGGCCGAGAGCAGGCCCTCGCGGACCTCCCGTGCGATCTCGACGACCCCACGGGCCTCGGTGCCTTGCTGGCAGGCGGCCCGCACGGCATCGCGCAGCAGGCATTCGGCATGTACGACCGCGGCCGAGCCACGCATCGTGCCGAGAGCGGTCTGCGCGGGCACGGTGATGACATGCGTGACAACGACCCGACAGTGGCTGGCGGCTGCGAGGTGGCCTGCCAGGCGGATCAACGGCGGGACGGTTGTCGGGTTGGCAATCCCCACCAGCAGGTTACCACATGTCCGGGCTGCAACCTCCTGCGCGGCCATCACGATCACATCCACAGATCCAGTGGTCGATGGGCATGGGCACGTACGACAGCCAGCGAGCACCCTTCGATGCGCTCCAGCTCAGCGATGGCACGGCCGATGGGCGAGTCGGCGCTGGGCGGGGCACCGGCGACGATCATGTCCCACTGCTCGGCCTCGGCAGCGACGGCGGCGGCCATCGAGGGTGCGGGGATCGCCCTGATGTCAGCGCGCAGCATGTCCCCGAGGCGCGCCTCGAGGGCGGCCTGTGCTACCACGATCTCGTCCGTGGTAGCAGTGACGGGGACGAGGGCGGCGACAGTCAGCCGGGCCCGCCATGCGAGGGCCATCCGGGCCGCGGCCAGCAGGGCCAGGTCGCCCTGCACCCCCTCGTCGACGAGAGCGAGGATGCTCGCGGGTGGCATCGGCCCCCGCTCGCGCAACAGCAGCAGATGCGCCCGCAGGTGATGATCGAGCGCGCACAAGAGCTCCACCTGCCCCCCCTGATCGGAGGCGGGCTCGGGCCAGCCCAGCAGCACGAGCGAGGCGCGCGAGGCCTCGGCGGCACTGACGAGCCCGTAGAAG
>CAZIWQ010000792.1:0-2437 GCA_964542355.1 uncultured Armatimonadia bacterium | reverse complement strand
AGAAGGCCGAGGGGGCGATGGGGACGTGGGAGATGACCTCCGCGCCCGCGAGCCGCACCGCGGCGGCACCGGCCTCGAGTGCCCGCGCCCGCGCCGAGATGGTCTCATAGTAGCCGGCGAGCACGTCGGCCCGCGCGCTGTGCGAGCCGTCGGAGGTGAAGACGTTGACCGCCAGCACCTGGCCCCGGGTCGGCCCCATGAGTGCGGCGGCAACCTCGAGGCGCGCACGCTCCCGCTCCGGGTTGCGTACGGCCACCATCGCCGTGGGCAGCTCCTCGGCGGCCGCCCCCCACCGCTCCACGGCGACGAGCGCCGGCTCAAGCACGCCGCGGCGCAAGAAGTACGGCCATGCCCCCCTGAGCTCCGTCCGGCGCCGACCCCGCAGCAGGTAGTGCGCCAGTGCGAACACCACGACCCCCAGGCACACCAGGAGCGTGGAGGTGCCCATGAAGGCGGCGATCGCAGAGCTCCCAACCAGGCTCAGCACGGGCACGAGCGGGAAGAACGGGACGCGGAAGGTGGGCCGATAGGCCGCGGGGCGAGCGCCCCGCAGGATCACGCACGCGGCGCTGACAAGCCCGTAGACCAGCAGGTAGAGCAGGCCCGCCGTCTCGGCCAACTGCCGCAGCCCACCGCCGGCGATCATCCCGACGACCGCTACCCCGGTGAGCACGAGGGCACGGGCGGGCACGCGGAACCGCGGGCTGATCGCGGCCAGCCACGGAGTGTTGAGCCCATCGCGCGCCATCGCGAGGCTGATGCGCGAGGCCGACATCAGGCTGGCATTGGTGGCGGCGATCATCGCCATCAGGGCCGCCACGGACAGCGCACTGCGCCCGGCCGGACCTGCCAGGTCGCCGGCGAGGTCGGCCAACAGGGTGGCGCCGGCAAGCTGTGCGCGCGGCCGCAGTCCGCTGCAGACCAGGCTGATCACGCAGTACATCACCGTCACGCCGACGACCGAGCCGATCAGGGCGCGCGGCAGATTGCGCTCCGGGCGCTTGATCTCCTCGGCCATTGAGGCGATCTCGCCGTAGCCACAAAAGCTGATGAACAGCACTGCGGTGGCGGCGACGACGCCCCCGAAGCCCGCGGGCATGAAGTCCTGCAACACCCGAGCCGGGTCGGCGCTGAAGCCGCCACGCACCACGAACGCGAGCAGGAGCAAGACCTCCGCCGCGGTGATGAGAGTCTGGACGCGAGCCGCAATGTGAGAGCCCACGAGGTTGAGCAGGACCAGCGCACCGGTCGCGATGCATGCGACGAGGGGCGCCGGGAGGCCGAGGCCGGCGGCCACGTACTCACCGAAGCCCTCCATGTAGAAGGCGCAGGCGAAGCTGAGGCTGAACCAACTGGCCCAGCCGACGACCGCGCCCCAGCCGGGCCCGAGCGCACGGGAGATGAAATAGTAGCTGCCACCCGACTTCGGCATCCCGGTCGCGACCTCGGCGACGCACAGGGCGCTGAGCAGGGCCACGGACCCACCGAGCAGGAAGGCCACAACCGTTGCCGACCCGGTGGTCGGCATCACGAGCCCGGGCAAGACGAAGATGCCGCCACCGAGGAGGGTGCCGATCCCGATCGTCAGTGCCTCGGGCAGGCCCAGGCCCCGCGCCAACTCGACTTCCACGACCTCGGCGCCGAGGCCTGCGGTGCCGCCGAAGCCGCGACCGTCGTCACTGGGGATGCTTGCCGCCGACATCCGTCCCTCGTTTCCGGGCGGTACACTCCAGGGGGGGGCAGGGAGCCATCACGACCATGTTGTCCCGATGGATGACCTCGGCATGGCCGACATGGCCCAGCAGGTCGAGGATCTCGCGGGTGTGGTGCCCGCGGATCTGCTCGACATCGCCGGCGGGGTAGTTGACGAGGCCGCGCGCGACTTCACTGCCCCCGGGGCTGAGCACCCGCACGATGTCGCCGGCCTCAAACGACCCCTGGACCGCCGTGATCCCGACGGGGAGCAGACTGGAGCCATCGGGGGCCGTCAGCGCGCGGCAGGCCCCCTCGTCGACGACGATGTCGCCGGCCGCCCGCGCCGCGGTGGCGATCCACAGCTTGCGGCCGGGAAGCTGCTCCTTGCTGACGAAGACGGTCCCCAGCGCCTCGCCCGCCAGCACCCGCAAGACAACATTGTGCTCGCGGCCATCGACCATCACCGCGGGAATGCCGGAGTTCGCGGCCAAGCGGGCGGCTTCGCACTTCTTCTCCATGCCCCCGCGGCTCTCGGGCCCACCGGCGCCGTCAGCAAAGCGGCTCACGTCGTCGCCGGGTTGCACCACCGGAATGAGGCACGCCGTCGCGTCGGTCTGCGGGTTGCCGGTGAACAGCCCGGCCTGATCGGACAGAAACAGCAGCACGTCGGCGCGGGCTTTCGCGGCGGTCAGCGCCGCCAGCAGGTCATTCTCAACGAAGGTGACGCCCTCGACCGACACGC
>CAZIWQ010000791.1:0-3889 GCA_964542355.1 uncultured Armatimonadia bacterium | reverse complement strand
CCACACATGGCCGGCAGCAAAGCCTGCCCCACACATGGCAGGCTGGAAAGCCTGCCCCACACAGCGCGTGCCGGCTACGGGTAGAAGCGGAAGATGTTGCCGACCTCCGGCAGGTGAGACAGCACCTCTTCGCTGATCGCGGTCATGCGCGTGAACACGCCGGCGGGGATCGCGCCATCGAGGGCGGCGGCGTTGTCGGACATCTGCGTGGCCTCGCGGGCCCCCACCAGCTCCGCGACGATGCCCGGCTGCTCCAACACCCAGCGAATCGCCAGGTGCGTCAACGTGCGCCCGCACTCGTCCGCGAGGGCCTGCAAGCGCTCGACACCGGCATAGACGTGCGGCCAGACCTCGGGGTCGAAGTACACCGTCTTGGCGCGCTGATCGCCCTCCCGGAACTGCGGCTCGCGGGGGAACTTGCCGGTCAGGATCCCCTGCGCGATCGAGCTGTAGGTAACCACCGCGATGTCGTGCTCGATGCAGTAGGGGATGACCTCCGCCTCCGGCGCGCGCCAGAAGAGGTTGTAGCAGAGCTGATGGGCGTTGATGGTGCCGACCTCCGACACCTGCGCCATCTGCTCGACGCTGAAGTTGCTGACCCCGATGGCGCCGATCTGGCCCTGGGCGCGGGCCTGCTCCAACGCCGCCATGACGGGGCGGAGGTCCTTGCCGGTGATCGGCCAGTGAATGTAGAACAGGTCGATGAAGTCGGTCTGGAGGCGCTGGCGAGCCGTCTCGAGCTGCTTGCGCACGAACTCGGCGGTCAGCTCGCCGGGGAAGAACTTGGTGGCCAGATAGACGCTGTCGCGCTTGTCTCGCAGGAACTCGCCCACCAGGGTCTCCGAGCGGCCATTGCCATACCCGGCCGCGGTGTCGAAGTGATTGACGCCGAGCTCGAAGGCGGCCTGCATCGCGCTGTTGGAGTCCGCATCCTCCTGCCCGCCCCACTGGGCCCCTCCGAACACCCAGCAGCCGAGACCGAGGGCACAGGCAGCCTTCGTTGACGGCGCGATCGTGACAACTGGTGACTTTGCAGTATATGGCATGAGGACACCCTCTCACAGTCTGGATTTGGCCGGCCAGGGGTCCGGCCGAAGAGGCCACATCCGGCCGGCCCCCGAGGCGTAGCGGTCGGCTGAGTGCCCGCCAGAGCCATTCTGGCGTGGCTTCGCGGCCTCAGAACGGCTTTCCGACCGCTCTTCTAGTTCGCGCTTGGTGCCTCCGTGACCTACCGCCCCCGCCGCTGGTCGCGGATGTAGGCCTCCCACACCTGGCGCTGTTCGTAGCTGGCACGCCACGAGCCGATCCACGTCCCTGCCGCCTCCGCGCCATACAGGCGCCAGTCGCGGTAGTAGTCCCCATACACCTCGCGGTGCACGAGCTCGCCACCGGAGTAGGGGTCACGGAAGTCGGTGGCCCACAGCAGGGGGCCGGCGGTATCAGTCTCCGCGCGGAGGCCCAACGTGGCCCCCGGCGGTGTGCCCTCCGGCACCAGCGCCAGGGCGTAGGTCTTGCCCGGTGCGAGCGGTGCCACGAGCGGCACCTGCAGCCAGTCGTCGAAGCCTGCCGCCACTGTGACCGGGGCGGCGGCCAACGGGCGGGTGGCGGGCCGGCCGTCCTCGACAGGCAAGAGCTGCAGCGTGTACGCCGCCGCTGCCGTCGCCTTCAGGCGCAGCCCAACCGTGGTGAGCGAGTCGCGCCCCGCGACGAAGCGCTGCGCCAGCCCCAGGCCGGCGCCCACAAAGCCATTGCTCGTGTCCTGGGCCAGCCAGGGCCGCGTGTCACCACGCGCGGTCAGCCGGAACGCGGCATCGCGCAGAGCGGGCATCACGACAGGCTTGGGGGGCAGCCAGGCGCAGGTGTAGAACACCCAGATATTGCTCAGCCCCGCCCGCCGCACCCACTCCGTCTGGTCGACCGGGTCATCGCCGGGCCGGTACGCCCAGATCTGGCAGTAGAGCTCCTCCGGCGGCACTCCCGCGTTCACGATCTTGCGGACGGAAGCGTTGAACCACGAGTCCCGCGTGAGCACCTCAGTAACCCCGGCGCGCGGCGTGACGAGGGGGACCTTCACGCTGGCGCACTTGTCGTTGTAGTACCACTGGCAGATCCAGCCATCGGCCTTGATTGTGCCCGGCTCCCAGACGCCCCAGCCGCTGATGTCGCCGGGGACATACAGGAAGGGCATCACCTTCAGCGTCGGGTCGGCCTCCTTGATGATGCGGTACAAGTCGTCCCACAGGGCGCGGCCCTTGCCGATGATCCAATCCCGGCACTTCGACTGGTTCCAGTCGAACGGGGCGCCGGTCTCCTGGCGGTAGGTGTCGGCATAGCGCGTGGCCCACTCGGGGGGGCCACCAGAGTACCAGCCATGGAGGAAGTGCGCGGGCTCTTCGTCGCCCAGGTACACACCATACAGTCCCGCGGTGCCGCGCGCGAGCTGCTCGCGGATGGCGGCCTCGATCTTCTTGCGCTCCTCGAGTTTGTAGCAGTAGTCCAGCGGGTTGGTGCCGGGCCACGTCAGCCGCGCAATGATCTTGATCCCGGGGTTGGCTTTGCGGATCTCGGCAAACAGGGCCGGGTTGTTGGACTGCGGGACGAGGAAGTCATAGAAGGCATGCTGGGCCGCGTCGGGGCGGTAGTACCAGCCGGGAAGGGACTCGTGCGGGTCGGCGTCGCCGCCTGCGATATGGTACAAGCCGAACCGGGCCGGCGGCAGGCTCACGGTAGGCAGCTTCAGCGCGGTGCTGCGGTAGGGTGCGGGCACCTTGTCGAAGACCACCTCGACGGCGTCCACGATGGTGGGTATCGCAGGCGTGGGCCCGGCCAGGTGGCTGACGCTTGCCCACCTCCCATCGGCCCCAATCGCCTGCGCCGGCGCCGCGGCGTTGTTGATCGCACAGGCCGAGGTGGGGGAGACAGCCGAGCCGTCAGGCAACACCAGTGCGATGTCATCCACCATCACCGGGCCGGTGTAGTAGCCGACACAGCCCACCCGCACGGCGGTCGGTGTGCCGGTGAGCAGGATGTTGAAGACCGGCTGCCCCGGTCGCGAGACGTCCGCCCCACCCTCCGCCGGCCGGTACACGAGCTGCCACGGCCCCGTGCCGTAGCGCACCCAGACATTCGTGCCGAACACCCAGCTTGCGTTCGCCGGGTCGATGGTCGCCAGCGTCACCCGCAGGATCGGTGTGCTCGGATCGATGCTCGGCAGCTCCGAGAGTGTCAGCGAACGCTCCGTGGGATGCTCCCATGCCCACACGCAGGTGGTGGGGGTCGCGACAACCAGCACAAGCCAGAGCCAGCGGCAGGACATTGCCTCACCTCGCGGAGCATGCAGTTGTGGCCACCAGCGGTTACGGGATTCGGCAGGTCGTCGCGGGGCACCTGCAGGGGGGAACGGCAGGGCGAACGACAGGAAGCGGCGAACAGGATAGCAGCAGCGAACCGGGGGAACGGCGGGTGCTGGGACCCGGAGCTAGGAGGTCGCCAGTCTGTGGAAACGATCGGCCCCCTGATTGGCATGGGACTGCTGGGGGTGGTGGCGGGTTGGTTGTCGGGCGGCCTCGTGCGCCGCGCCGCCTCGATGGCGCTGTTGGCACTGGTCGTGTTCATCGCGCTGGAGCTCATCGGCTACCAGATCGCGGTCCAGCACGGGTTCACGCTGCGCGATGCGGCCCACAGCGCGGTGGAGGCTGCGCGTTCCTCGAAGGACGTGGTCAAGCGTCTCGTCACCTTCAACATGCCGTTTACCGTGGGGTTCGCGTTGGGCTTCGTGAAAGCGATGCTCGTCGCGCCCGGCGGGTAATACCAGAGGGGCCGGAAAGCCGTGCCGAGGCCGCGAAGCCACGCCAGAATGGCTCTGGCGGGCACTCAGCCGGCCGCTACG
>CAZIWQ010000790.1:0-3890 GCA_964542355.1 uncultured Armatimonadia bacterium | reverse complement strand
CGGCGGGGTCGCGTCTCAGATTGCGCTCGCGGGCGCGTGGCCCCCGAGCGCGTGGCAGGGCGAGACCGCTCGGCCACGCAGACCCACTACGACGTCCGGCTGTGGGAGGACACTCAATGCCGAACCAACTACTGCGGCTCGCGATTGCTTGCGCTGCCGGCGTTGTGCTACTCCTCGCGGGTTGTGCGCTTGACCCGATGGAGGAGTTGTCGGAGAAGATCGATGCGCAGGAGGTCGGGGAGCGCGAGGGAGCCGTGTTGCGGCTGGCGAACCTGCGGGACGACCGGGCCATCGAGGCGCTCGTCGAGGTCCTGGAGAGTGACGAGGACGTCTTCGACATGGCGGGGGTCGCGCTCGTGAAGCAGGGGCGCGAGACCGTCACCGAGAAGAAGCCCGACCCCGTCATCACGATGGTCGCGGGTGTGATGAACAACATGCACCAGCCGGATGCCAACCGCGCCCGGGCGGCGGGGGTGCTCGGGGAGATCGGGGACCGCGAGGCCATCGCGGCACTGCGCACGGGGCCGGGGGCGAAGACGGCCAGCGGGGCCGCGGCGACGGTCGTGCAGGACCAGGCGAAGCTCGCCCTCAAGAAGCTGGGCAATGACGGCGACGGGGCGCCGTTCGAGCTGGCCATGGGTATCTTCCGGGAGGAGAACGTCGGTGTTCTGCCTGAAGTCAAGCCGGTCGCGCCGCCGGCACCGGCGGACAAGGACGCCGCGCCGGGGAGCAAGGACGCCAAGCCCGCAACGGGCGCCAAGCCGGCAGCGCCGAAGGCCTGAGACGGCCTGCGGCGGGGCGCGCACGCAGTGACACGACCCTCAGACCGGGGCCTGCTTGGGCTCCGGTCTTCGTCGTACTTGCCCGCGGCTGTCGGCGCGGGGATGAGCTTGCCTGCCACTGCCGGAGCCGGAGCCGGGAGCGGTCGCCCGGTCACCGTGCATGTGGCGCGCCACGAGGTGAGAGCCTGTGCGGTCGCTGCTGGTCGTGTGGTTCGTGTGCTTGCTACGCGGCGCCGTGGGCGCGCCGCCGACGGTGTCGGCCCTGCTCGAGGAGGCTCAGCAGGCGGCCCTGCGCACCGGTGAGCCCCAGACGCGGGCGCTGTCGTTAGCCGCCGTCGCCGCCGCATGGGCCCCGCGCGATCGCGGTCGCTATGAGGCCATGTCCGCGCAGGCCGCGGCGTGTGCGGCCGCGGCGCCGACCGAGATGGCCCGGGCGCTGGCACTGCGAGGCGTGGCCGTCCGCACGGCCGTGGTCGATGCTGCCGGGGCCGGCAAGCTCCTCGACGAGGCCACTCGCCTCGCCCGCGCCCTCAAGTCGGAGATCGAGCGGGCGCTGGCTCTGCGTGAGATCGCCGTGGCGAAGCTAGCGATCGCCCCGGCCGCCGCGGGACCGCTGACCACTGAAGCGGTGAAGGCTGCCGGTGCGGTCGCGGACCCGCTGGTACGTGCCGCCTGCCTGCGTGACGCTGCCGCAGCGATCGCCGGCACCGACGCCGTGCAGGGCAAGCAGGCCTTCGAGGCGGCACGGGAAGCGTTGCGGGCCGTCCGCGGCGATGAGCCGGGCGTGTCGCTGTCACTGTCCGAGCTGGCGGCAGCCTGGGCGCCGTTTGACCTCGACGCCGCCCGACAGACCATTGCGGCAATCCCGGATGCCTCCACACGCCCCGTGGCTCGCGGGATGGTGGCCGGTTCCGTTGCCGCTCGCAGTCCGGATCGAGGACTGGCACTCGCAGCCGAGGTGACGGAGCCGGCGACACAGGCGCAGGTGATGGCCATCGCCGCAGCCGCGATGCCAGCCGGGCTGAGCGCCACGGCGGAAGCGATCGCGCGCTCCGCGGTGGCGGCGATTGCGGGTGCGAGCGGGGAGCGGGCCGATGCGGTTCGTGCCGCTGCCGCGCTGGCCCTGATCCGAACCTCACGCGAGGAGGCGCTGCGCCTGGTGGCCGCGATCGGCGACGACGATCGGCGCAAGGCAGCCCTGTGCGCCGTCGCCGGCCGCGTGGGTGAGACCGATCCCGCGCCGGCCCGCGAGCTGCTCGCCGGCGTCGACGACCCCTTGCTCGCCGAGCCGGTCCTGGCACGGATCGCGCCCCGCATGGCGACGACCGACCCCGAACAGGCAGTGCGCATCGCCCGTTCGTTGATCAGCCGGCGGCTGCGGGTGGAGGCGCTGCTGGCGATCGCGGCCGCGCTCGGTGACGCGCGACCCGGCGCGTGAGCGCAATCTGGCGGCCCCCAACGGTTGAGGCAGATCATGGCTCTGTCGCGTAACTACCCCACCGGGCATCCGCTGCGCTCCGTCACGCGACTGCCTCCGAAGCAGCCGCCGCGGCGCGCGAGTGTCATCCTGAGCGCCCGTCCCGCGAAGCGGGGCAGCGAAGGATCTGCACGATGCGAAGGTGCCTGTGGGCGGAGCGAGATCCTTCATCGCTGCGGCCTCTGCGCAGCCGCATGGGCTCCTCAGGATGACATCGGCCAGGAGACGCGGTTCGTGCAGTCGCCGGCAGACCGGCCAGGCAGCCGCGACGGGATACCGTCCTGGCGGCACCTGGCCTGCATTGTGCTGCTGCTGACGGCGCTCGGGGCCGTTGCCGACCCGGACGCCGGGCCGGGGGCAGGCGCGGGGGAGGCGGAGCTGGCGCCGTCGCTGCGCCGGGCGCTGGCGGACGAGGTGGCGGCCCGGCTCGCCGGGGACGACCCCGTGACGGCGTTCCGCTGGCCCGCCGAGCTTGGGCACCACGTGCTCGAGCAGCCGATCGATTCCGGATATGGCTTTGGGGCCTCGGCGCTGCTGTGCCCGCACTACCTGCCCGCGCTGTACCCCGAGAAGAACCTCGATGAGTTGTGCCGTGAGGACTTTTTCACCTCGCCATGGCTGGTTCAGCGGGGGGCGTACAATCCGAATGTGATCGCGCGCGACCAGGTGGCGCTGGTGGCGGCGAGCGGGCGGGAACGGGCCCGACGCCTCCCGCTGGGTGCCGCCTACGCATACCTGCATCGTGACTACGACAACTGGCCGACCGATACGGCCCTGGCCCTGCTCGCCGAGCGCCGGTACCTGGCGCGGGAAGTGGCGGTGGACCTCGTCGCACCGCGCGCGCTGTCGCTCTTGCCCCCCTCGGTGCTGAAGGTGGAGCCGCGCGAGGGCCAGGTGCCGGTGGACGTCCGCGTGTTCTCGCATGCTTCGTACGACTCGACGACCTCCAGCGAGCGGATGCTGGTGGCGGCGGCGGGGCGAGGCATGAAGGCGGTCGTGGTTGCGGATCGCGGGCGCGTCGACGGGGCGCAGGCGGCGACGCGCACCGCGCAGCGGCTGCAGGTCTCGGGCAAGCTCCCGCGCGACTTCCTCGTCATTCCCGGCCAGGTGGCCTACCCGCACGCGGGGGCCGTGCTGGCTGTCTTCACCACGGACATCATCCCGGACGGCATGACGACGGCGCAGACTCTCGCCGAGATCCACCGTCAGGGTGGGCTGGCATACCTGCTGCACCCGGGGGTGCCGGGCGGACCCGAGCGGCTCGACCACTTCGCCTTCGATGGCTACCTGATCCAGCCGACCATGTTCGAGATGTTCCGCACGCTCTCGCTCACCAACGATCCGCGCTTTGCCGCCAAGCCGGCGCTCACCGGCTCGAACTCACCGTTTGGGGGAACGGTGGGGCAGCCCTACACGTTGGTAGAGTCAGAGGCGGTGACGCGGGAGGGGATCCGGCGGGGGCTGCAGGCGCGGCGAGTGAGTGCCGCCGGAGGGGTCTACCTCCCATGGATGACAGTGGCCTCGCTGCCGCCGATCGCCCGCGTTTCGCGGTTGCTCAGCCACTACTTCCGTCTCCACCGCTACGCGGAGGAGCACCTGGCGGGCGTGATCGGGGCCGGCAGCCTGAACTT
>CAZIWQ010000789.1:0-3900 GCA_964542355.1 uncultured Armatimonadia bacterium | reverse complement strand
GTTGGGTAGCCCACTCAGTCTCGTTCACCTGCGGGACAAGCCCGCAGGGGTCCTGTCTGACGGCGTCAGCCCCGGAACCGGCGCCAACACCCATGGAGACGACGAGGGGCTCTCGCGCGACGCCCGGAGTGCGGCTCCACCTCTCCCCCCGGGAGAGGTCGCCCGAAGGGCGGGTGAGGGCTCTGGTACCCACTGCCACACCCGCCCTCACCCCGGCCCTCTCCCGGTGGGAGAGGGAGTCCTGTGCCGTGGCCTCAGCAGCACCCGGCCGAGAGGCGCGTGCCCCGACTTCCGCGACAGGCTCGTGAGCCCGTGGCTAGAGTATGTCGCCCCTCCGCCGAACCGAAGGGGCCTTCGCGGCCGGACCCCTGGCGGCAGCCGTCGCGAGATGGAGGACGACTGTGACCCTTGACCACCCAACCGGCCGCGCGGCACGTGCCTGGCTGCTGTTCGTGCTGGGCGCCGCCCTGGCACTGCCCGCAATCGAGAGCCATTCCGAGGGGGAAGCAAGCATGACCGTCTATGCCGACAAGATGAACCTGCTCGTGTACCAGGACGCCACCGGCGGACACCCCATCACATCGGTCGCGGACTGGGCGCGGCGGCGGGAGCACATCCTCGCGAACATGCAGCTCGTCATGGGAGCACTGCCGGGGGCCGACCGGAAGGTGCCACCGGCCGTGGCGACGCTGAGTGAGGAGCGCCTCGACCGGGTGACGCGCAAGCACATCACCTACGCGTCCGAGGCGGACCATCGGGTGCCGGCCTACCTCCTGATCCCCCACGAGCTGAAGGGCCGGGCCCCGGCAGTGCTGTGCCTGCACGGGTCCAGCGGGGCGCGCGGCCGCACCGCCGGCCTCGGCGACGACTACCCGCGCTATGCGCTGGAGTTGGCCGAGCGCGGCTATGTCACCATCGCGCCGGACTACCCCTTGTTCGGCGATAACCAGGTTGATCTCGAGAAGCTCGGCTACGTCAGTGGCACCATGGCAGGCATCTGGGATCACATGCGGGCCGTGGACGTGCTCCAGTCGCTGCCCGAGGTGGACGGGGAGCGCATCGGGTGTATCGGGGTGTCGCTGGGAGGCCACAACTCGCTGTTCGTGTCAGTCTTCGACCCCCGGATCAAGGCGGTGGTGTGCAGCGTCGGGTTCGACTCGTTTGCCGACTACATGGGCGGCAAGCTCGACGGTTGGTGCCAGCGTTGCTACATGCCCCGCATCGCGACAGTGTATGGGAAGGACGCCGCTCGCATTCCGTTCGACTTCCCCGAGGTACTGGGGGCGCTGGCCCCTCGCCCCCTGTTCATCCATGCGCCGGTGGGCGACAGTAACTTCCGGATCGAGAGTGTGCGCCGCTGTGTTGCGGCGGCGCGCTCGGTGTACCGGCTGTTCGGTGCCGAGGCGCACCTGGTGGCCACGCACCCGGCGGGCGGGCACGGCTTCCCGCCGGAGGCGGCCGAGGAGTCGTATCAGTTCCTGGATCGGGTCCTCGAGCTTCGAGGGCCGGACGCGGCGTGAGCTGAGTATGGCGCCCGCGGAACGCCTGGGCCGCGTGGTCATCGTCGTGGTAGGAGCGTTCCCCTGAACGCGACGGGGCGCCGCTCACCGAGCGCCACGCGCAAGGCGTACGGCTCTCTCCTCGTGCGCTGCTCGCGAGCCGTTGCCATGCATCGTCGCTGTGGCCTTCCGCCGCGCGGTCGCGCTCGGGGGAGCGCTCCTACACGGCCGACGGCTACGGCGAGGCGGCAGAGTGCGCCCGGACAGGAAGGGCGCCGCCCGCCTCCGGGGAACAGTGACGGTGTGCCAACTCCAGCTTCCCCCGGGAGACAATCCCATGGTCCCCTTTGATGCCTTGCGCACCGGCTTCGCCCACCCCGGTCGTGAGTTCGCCCCCATCCCCTTCTGGTTCCTCAATGGCGACATGGACCGCGACGAGCTGGCGCGCCAGCTCCGGCTCATGCACGCGGTGGGCATCGGCACCGTCGTGCTTCACGCACGGCAGGGCCGAACGGTGCCCTATCTGTCCGAGGAGTGGTTCGCCGGCATCCGCCACTGCGTTGAGGTGTGCGCCGCGCTGGGGATGACGGCCTGGCTCTATGATGAGGACAACTTTCCGTCCGGCTACGCCGGGGGAGCGACACTTGCCGCCTACCCCGGCGGACAGGCAAAGCACCTGGCAATGGTGGCACGGGGGGAGCCGGGTGATGAGCTGGTAGCCGCCGCCGGGGGCCGCGTGTTCGTCATGCGCCCCACGCCCTGGCACCCGGCCTACAGCACCGGCTGGTATACCGACCTCCTGGACCCGCGCGCGACGGCGGCCTTCATCGCCAGCACCCACGAGCGCTACGCCGAGGAGCTCGGCGGCCACATCGGGACCACGGTCACCGCCGTGTTCACCGACGAGCCGGGCTTCTACAACCACTTCCACACGTGCGCCCCCGGCACGGTGGTGTGGACCGGTGACATGGCACAGCAGTTCGCGGCCCGCCGGGGCTACAGCCTGGGTGAGCACCTGCCGCTGCTGTTTGAGGATGGCGACCAGGCCCCGCAGGTGCGCTGCGACTTCTACCGGACGGTCTCCGAGTTGATCGTCGAGCGCTTCTACCTGCCGCTCAAGCAATGGTGCAATGCGCGGGGGATGGCGCTGGTGGGGCATGTGAACAACGAGGAGTACCTGGTCGACCACGTGCGCTACAACGCCGACTTCTTCAGCGCCATGGATGGGCTGGACATGCCGGGCATGGATGTGATCGGTCCCCCCGGCGACTGGCACCGCCTGCCTGACAGCCTGGTGCCGAAGCTGACGTCCTCGGCCGCGCACACGCGCGGGCGGGTCCGGAGCCTGAGCGAGACCTACGGTGCGGCGGGGTGGAGCCTGTCGCCGGAGGAGATGCGCCGCCTCGCCGACTGGCTCAGCGTGCGCGGGGTCAGCCGGCTCGTCCTGCATGCCTGCTACTACTCGATCGCGGGCGAGCGCTACCACGAGTGCCCGCCTTCCCTGTTCTTCCAGAGCCCGCACTGGCCGTCCATCACCGGTCTCATCGCCTACCTGACGCGCGGGACGTGGCTGCTCGAGAACACCGAGCCGACGGCAAGCGTGGCGGTGTACTATCCGCTCGCGGCGGTGCGGGCCGCTACCAGCCCACAGGTTCCGCCCTCGCTGGGCGGGGGTCTCGAGGAGGCGGTCGCCGGCGAGGCCGGCGCGATCAGTCTCGCCATGCGCGCCCTCACCGACGGGCTGTTCCGCAGCCAGGTGGACTTCGATGTGCTCGACGACACCGCCCTGCTGGCAGCCCGGCTGGAGCAGGGGGCGCTGTGCCTCCACGCCCGCCGCTACCGGGCCCTGGTGCTGCCCACGGGGAGCGCTCCGAGCGAGGTCCGGTCGGTGATCGATCGGGCCGCGGCGGCGGGGGTCCGCATCATCGCGGGCAGCGATGCCAGCGTCATCGAGCAGGCCCGTGAGTGGCGAACGGCCCTGCTGGAGCCGGCCAGCGACTGCGTGACGATGATGCGACGCCGGGCGCCGGGCGGCGACCTCTTGCTGATTGTGAACGAGGGAGACGCGCCGTACGAGGGCGCCCTGTCGGTGCCGGGGAGCTACCGGGTGAGTCTGTGGGACCTGGCCGCCGGGCACGTGGACGAGTGGCCATCTGAGGTGGGGGACGGCGAGACACGGGTCTCGCTCCAGCTCCTGGGAGGGGCGGCGATCTGCCTGGGACTGGAGGGATCGGGGCGTGGGGTGCGCGGTGAGGGAACGCCGGTATCTGAGGTGGACGGCACGCAGTCGTCGCCGTGGTAGGAGCGTTCCCCTGAACGCGACGGGGCGTGCCTGCCGTCGTCCGGAGGACGAATGGTCCCGCAGGGCGGGACCTCCCAGCCCCCGGCGTCTGCCGGGGGG
>CAZIWQ010000788.1:0-3901 GCA_964542355.1 uncultured Armatimonadia bacterium | reverse complement strand
CGGCGTCGGGATAGCGGATGTAGTCGAAGTGGACGCCCGCCACCCCCGGCCAGCAGGCCGCCTCCACCATCAGGTCGCGCTGGAGCTTCACGTTCGCCTCATCGGAAGGGCACAGGTCGGGCATGCTCGCGCCCGCCCGGTTCACCTGCAGGCGCCCCTCGGCCTTCAGCCTGGCGACGAAGTCCTCCGGCGCATGCCCGTGGAGCGCGTAGTTGGTCATCCAGACGTGGACCTTGATGCCGTGCCGGTTGCACGCGGTCACGGCCTCCGTAAGGTAGTCACGGCCGTCGCGGTCCCCGCGATCGAGGGGCGCGAACTTGCTGGGGTATGAGGTGGAGGCTCCGTGCAGCACGTTGAGCAGCAAGTCGGTGATCCCGGAGCGTGCGAGGTGCGCGGCCGTCTGGTCCCACGTCCAGCCGGCGATCCCCTCACGCGGGTGGCACCACGTACCCCGGAACTCGGGCTCGTGCGTGGTCTGGGCGAGTGCGAACGCTCGGTTGAGGCGGGCCTCGGCCTCACTGGCGGCGGACGTGGCTCCCGTCCAGTCCCTGGCCGCCGCCTTCTCACGTGCCTGCGCCATGCCGGCGGCAGCCTCCTGCAACGCAGCGGGGGCGGCCGAGCCCGCAAAGCTCGGGAGGGCCCGCACCAGGCGCAGGGCCTCGTCCCAGCCGGTGTCGGTGACGGCGGCGCCCGCCAGAGACAGGCGGCGCTCGCACGCCTGTTGCTGCACCTGGGGCACGAACCGCGCCACCAGGTCGAGCAGCAAGGCACCCTTCGCCGCAGGGTCATCCTTGAGGAGGATGTGCGAGAACCACACACCGTTGGCGGAGGAGATGATCGCCGGCGTTTCGGTGCGGGTGCCCTGGGCGTCATGCCACCATGCCAGTACGCTGCCGACACCGGGCACCGCCTGCGCGGCGATCACTCCCCAGGAGCCTTGCTGCACCACAGCCGGCATACCCGGTGGGGGGGCGTCGACCAGGCGCATCGAGCTGAACCCTCCGGGGCGTGTCGGTGACCGGAAGCTCTCCTGCTTCACTCCCAGGAGGGCCGCCAGATCACCGGGCAATGCGAAGCAGGCGACCAGCTTCCCCCCGCCGCGCACGAAGTCCGCCAACAGCGCATCCGTCGCGGCGGGGAGCTTGGCGGTGTACGGCAGGATCACAAGCCGGGTGCCTGCCAGCAGTGCGGGCGTGAGCTCGCGCGTGGTGACCCCCGGCAACGGCAGGCCCACTCCCTCCAGCAGCGCGTGCACGTTGCCGGCGAACCGCGTTGCCGAAGCCTGTTCGCCCGGGTCGTCTGCGTACTCCTGTGTGACAACCACTACCGATCCGTCGGTCTCCTCGATGCCGAGGTTGGCGATGTGCAGGAGGGCATCCTCGCGCTTGACAGCCCACGGGCTCATCCGCAGGCCGGTTACGTGCGACCAGCCCGCCGCCGGCTTGTCGACGGTGAAGGCTCCTTTGGGGATGCGCACCCGGCACCAGGCCTTCTCCTGCTGTGGGTACCATGTCGCGCCATACCAGCCGTCCCCGCTGCGGATGTACAGGTGTGCGTAGCCGATCGAGGCAACGTCCTCGGCGTAGACATCGAAGACAATGGCCGTGGCCCGGGTGAGATCGAGGTTGATGTTGCAGTCCCAGACCCCACGCGGGATCGTGGTATCGCGGAAGTTGCAGCGGAGCTTGAGAACCGGCTTCCCGCCGAGGGACAGCGACTCGGCGGGCGCCGTGCTCTGTCGCGCAATCCGGGCCCCGGCATCGTCGATCACGCTCGAGGCCCGCCACGCCTGCGCCGCGGCCTCGGCAGTGGCGTAGGACAGCACGTTGAGCGTATGCAGCCCCGGGGCCGGGTCCGGCGGTGGCGGCACCGTGTCGGCCCCGGACGCGGCAAACGGCGATGCAATGAGACCAACCACCATCCACAGCACCGACAGGCAGGTCAGGCTTGTCATCGGGTCTGCTTCCTCCTATTCGAGCACGACGGTACCCGCCCGCTCCAGGCTCCAGGTCGAGCCCGAGCCGAACCACTGGATCCACTCGCTGGTCTCCGTGCGCCGGACGCCGGCATTGAAACCAAGTCTGAGGCCGGGCTGGTAGGTGATGCCCGCTGCCGTAAGCGGGATCGCCCACTCGCCCGTCCACTGCCCAGTACCGGTCCGGGCGGCGAACGCGACGGCCGCCCCGAGCTGGCGGGCACTCGCCGCGGGCGCACCCGCCTCAAGCGAGCTCTCGTGGCTACCGGTCACAAAGCCGTGGATGATGAACACCGGGCCGGGTGTTGCTCCGGAGGCATCGCGGAAGCAGACTTCGGCCGCATCGTGCTCCCCCCACGTCTGCCCCGGGCTGAGCCGAGCGACGTCCTTCAGCGGGACAGTCACGGCAACGTAGAGCCTCGCACCATCGTGGGCGAGGCGCATCTCACATGCTGCGGTCTTCAGTGCGTCGCCCTCGGGGCTCTCGCTGAGCGCCAGAGCCGCAGCCGGCCACTCGGCCGCCGCAACCGTCCCGTCCATGGTGGGCGGCGCGGTGCGGCGCGGTACGGTGGCCTGCGGCGCCCGGCGCACCGGCTTGGGCGGGAGGTCGACCTTCGTCTCCACGAGCGGCGTCTCCCGCACCCCCGGGGCCTCAATGATCGGCCATGAAGCGCGCAGGGAACTTGGGTACGGCCCGATCTTGTCAACCGGGATCGGCTCAAACCCAAGCGCGAAGGCCGGGGAGCCGGGCTTCAGGCGGTAGTCGTCGTGGTCGGGGTCGACGAACAGGGGGTCGGCGACGACGGAGTGCGTGTCAGAGCCGCGCTGACGCCACTGCTCCCACTGCCGGTCCACCGGGACCCCCGGCAGTCCCAGAGTGAGTGGCAACCCGTAGTGCCAGATGAGGTTGTAGTCGGACTCATTCGTCTCCGGGGCGTCGTTGCGCGAGTACTGGTACAGACGCGCCTCGGGTCGTCGATAGACGATGATGTTGCGGCGGAACTTGTTGCCGGCCATCAGCCAGATCGTGTCGAGGTCTGCGGCTGCCAGCTCAGGGTAGCGCTGCCGCCAGGCCGGCCGCGCCAGGGCCTGCTTGAACGCCGTCAGGTGGGCCGCCACAACGCTGGACTTGGGGTCATGCCCCGAGTACTGCATCTGCTGCTGCGCACCGTCGACGAAGATGCTGTTCTCCAGCACATTGTCGCGCCCGGCGTGGATGTGCGAGCCGCCCAGGGTGGTGCGCGCCACGATGTTCCCATACACGTGCGCGCCGCTGAGGTCGTCGTCGAGGTAGATCCCCCAGGCGAAGTGCGGGCTCGTCCACCGGTCACCGGTACGGCCGTACCCGAGCACGTCATGGATGTAGTTATAGCGGACGACGAGCCCTCGCACATGCCACGCGGCGCCGGTGTAGAAGGCCCCGGTATCCTCGGTCTCGAGGTTGACGTGGCGGATGTGGTTGTATTCGACCACGCAGTCGGTGCCGCCGCCGAAGACCCCGCAGCGCGTGGTGTCGTGGATCAGGTTGTGGGAGGCCCGCACGGCGATACCGCCGAGGTAGATGCCGCAGCCGTGTCCGTTCAGCACGCCGATGTGGTGCAGGTAGTTGTTGTCCGCGTAGTGCCCGGCCGGGGTGAGGGTCTCCTGGTCGCTCGGGGCTCCGTCGAGGCGGATGCCGTAGTTGCACACCTCGAAGATGTCATCGCCTACCACGCCGCAGTTGTGGCCTCCCTGCACCCACACCCCGGGCTCATAGCCAAGCCGCCCTCCGGTGTCATGGATCGTGTTGCCGGCCACCAGGCAGTGCTCGGAGTTCCGCACGATGACGGCGCTGCCTTCGCAGCCCTCGATCGTGAAACCGCGCACGGTCGTCCAGTCAGCTCCGGGGCCGATCTCCCACAGCGTGTTCGTGACCGGAGCCCGGAC
>CAZIWQ010000787.1:0-3905 GCA_964542355.1 uncultured Armatimonadia bacterium | reverse complement strand
AACGCGCGGCTGCCGACCCCACCGTCGGTCACGACTCGCGTGCGGAACACCCTCCCCCCCGCCAGCACCTGCGTCCCCCGGTCGAGGGTCTTCCATACGGCCTCGAACAGAAAATCGCCATCCTGTCGGGCTTCACATTCGTCCAGGACGAGGAAGAACTCGCCCTTCGCCCACGCGATGGACCGCCGCCAGTTTGCGCCGTTGTAGTCGGAGACCGCCGTCTGCGTCACAGCAGCCGTGCCGAGGTCCGCCCAGTGCTCCAGGGACGTGCACACCGGGATGCGCCGGTCGGCACGGCCATCCTTGACCACGCTCACCATCGTGTGCTCGGTGGTGTTGCGCACGAGGTAGTCGGCATCGATCAGCCAGTCCTGCCCGCCGGCGTTGTACTTGATGATCGCGTTTCCGTCATAGTGCAGGTGCTTGCCGCGCGCGTAGCCGTCCAGGAGCAGGTACTCGCCCCCGGGCGCCACGTTCTGCCGGAAGGTGAGCTTGTCGAACGCCCGCTCGAACGGCACATTCGGCGGCTCGACAGGCTCATCGTAGTAGGCGCGCGTCTTCGTGTAGTTGTAGTTCTCCGGGTGGAGCCGTGTCACGGTCACCCCGGCCAGCGACTCCCAGGCGATCGGCCTGACCTGCGGGTCATAGGGGTTCGGCCAGCGCCCCTTCATGACCTCCTGCAGTCGCCACAGATACCGGCCATCGCGGTAGTACCACAGGGCCATCGGCAGGCCGCTGAGCTCATACCCCGGGGTGGTCGAGTAGCCCGAGTCACCCAGGCCCGGCAGCACTCCCCGGTTGTCCGACAGGGCGGTCAGGTACTCGGCGTACCGGCGGCAGTTGCCGTTCTCGAACCACTCATAGTCGTTCTCAGCCAGCGTGTACTCCATCAGGTGCCGCGGGACGATCGTCAGGTACCCGTCGGCGTCACACTGCGGCTTCCACGACTTCTTCTGCCCCCGGAAGCACCCCCGCACCTCGGCCATCATGGAGGTGACCTTGCCGTCGACGTCCCCGTACCAGCGCTGGAAGTAGCGCGCCAGCCAGTAGATGCCCAGGATCGGGAACGTCGTGTGATTCCACGTAATCGTGTCGTTGGCGGCCTGCGCCCCCCACCCCGAGACATGGCGCGACAGCTCGTAGCACACCACCAGCAGCGTGTTCGTGGCCTTCAGGCGGTCGGCGTCGGAGAACACGGGGCACTCCTCGAGCGCATCCCACGCCGCCCCGATATGGTTGCTCGAGGTCTCCTCCGGCCATGTCACAGCATACGCGGGGTTGGCCACGTACTGGTTGCCAATCTCGACCAGAACCTGTTTGGCTTTCTCGGCATAGGCGAGGTCGCCGCGATCGCGGTACAGCTCGGCATTGTGCCAGAAGTCGACCCACGGGTCGCGGCTCAGCGGCTGTGCCAGCAGCGCTTGCTTCTGTGCCGCGCTCAGCGGCGCATAGCTCGGGTTCACCATCAGCGGCGCCGTCAACACGAGCTCATCGCCCGCCGGCAGGAGCCCGATCAGCGCCTGCACGCCAGCCCGCGCCCCCGCCACGTCGCTGGCGGCGACGACCACAACGTTGACAGTAGGCTTGAAGTTGAACGGCTGGTGGACGGTGCGCAGCACATAGCGCCCCGCCCCCGGTGTGAGCGCATCGGCGACCAGGTACTGGTTCCAGTGGAGGCGCTCGATCACGAAGTTGTTGTTCATGTTCCCGATGGCGATGACGGTTTGCCCGGAATCCAGCGGCGGCTTTGTATCCGCAGAGAGCGGCAGCTCGACTCCGGTGCGCGTCTTGATTGCCGCCTGGAGTGTCTCCCCCACCTCGCGCCATTCGGCTCCCGCAGGGGTGCAGATGGTTGCCGCCGCGGCTTTCCCTCGCACGATCGGGGTGGTCAGGTTCAGCGGCCGGGCCGCCTCAATCCCGGTGCCCCCGTACTGCGCCAGCACCATCCGCTCCCCCAGCGCTTCACGGCTCAGCTCCTGCAGCGAGAGATCGTCGATCAGGAACTCGCAGGTCCAGAAGTGCATCGAGTAGACGTACGCAATGACGCTCGTATCGGTGGGGCCGGCCTGACCGATGACAGTGAACTTCTTCCAGTCGCCACCGACCGGCGGGGTCAAACGCGTGGTGAAGCTCTTGCCTTCCGGCTTGAACGTGAGCTGCAGATTCATGGCCTGCTCGTTGTTGCGTGCCAGGCACTTCGCCCACCCGCTGAGCAGGTATGCCTGGCCGGGCTTGACCGCGACGGTCTGGCTGACGCCGATGGACCAGCGCCCGTCACGCTCGTTGGGGCCCGTATCAATCAGGCGCACGGCGCGCTTGCCGGAGTGCGCTGCGGTGTCGACCTTGAGCTGGCTCTCGGGCACGTTCCCGCCATAGCGCTGCCAGTCGGTCGGGGTGCCGTCATCCGGTCCGAGCTCAAACCCCGGGTTCTTGAGTAGCTCCTGGGCCCAGAGCGGGGTCGCAAGCAGTGGGATCACAGCCAGCACGACGCACAGGGTGCGCATGGTCAACCTCCGAGGCCTCACGCGGATGCTATGCTATTCCCCTCCACGCCGCCCCAGCCCTCCGCGAAGCCTGGCTGGCAGGTGTGGGCGGGACGTCGGACCACGGTGTTGCCGTGCCGCGCCGTTCCCTGGGACCGCGACCCCGCCTTGCGGGATCGCAGCCGTTCGCCGTCGCCGTTTCCCACGCTCCCACGCTCCCACGCTCCCACGCTCTATGGTACAATCACAGTGGAGGTGCTCGTATGGGACGCCCGATACTCGAACTCGATGGGACGTGGGAGGAGATTGCCGCGCGTGCTGCGGAGCTTGCCGGGCGTAGGCTGCACGTCACCGTCTGGGTGGGCGACGGCCCGCAAGCGGCCGAGGACCCCCGGCTCGCGGTGCTACGCGAGATCGATGCCAGGTGTCGACAGATGAGCCCACTGCCTGACGACCACGACTTCGTGCGGGAAGGCCGTTCCGGGGGCATGTTCGGCTAGGTCGCGCCGCCCCGCGCTCACAGCCATACCCCTGCGGTCTTCCGCGGGCCAGTGCGAGAAGGCGCGGAGGTCCGCCATGTGTCACCGCATAACCCGGGGCGCTCAACTCCCGGCGCTACCCACTCTCGTCGTCCTGATGGCGCCCCTGTTGGTGTGTCTCCCTCCGGCTCCAACGCTGAGCGCCGACTCCGCCCCCGCCATCGGCGCCCTGCTCTCCCCGCTCAGGAATGGCGCTCTCGAGCAACTCACCGCCGAGGGCGCCGGCTTTGCCCACTGGGCCTTCAGCATCAGCCGGAACGCCCTGGTCTCCGTCGGCGTCAGCCGCGAGGTGAAGCACGGCGGCCGGTCCGCCGCCGAGTTCCATGACGAGTCCCCGCTGTCTCCCCACGTCTACGGCCGCTTCGTGCAATCCGTACCCGTCCAGCCCGGGACGGCATACCGGCTCTCCTGCTGGGTCCGCGGGCATGGTGTCGGCTCCGGCAATCACTGGACCGACTGGCGCACCTACACGCTGAGCATCCCCGCTGGCGACTATGACTGGCAGCCGCTGGTGCAGAGCTTCGTCACACGCGACGATCAGAAGACACTCGACGTGGGGCTCAATGTCGTCAACGTGACCGGTCACCTGTGGGTGGATGACGTCGAGCTGGCGCCGGACGTCACGGCGGGGCGGACCGACATCACAGGGGCGCGGCTGGCGTTGTGGACGTGCGCCGAAGCGATCGTGGGACGCGACGAGGTGCCCGTCCGCGTTCTGTGGGAGGGCATGCCGGCGGCCGGTGGGCAGGCGCACATCGAGCTCCGGCAGGGCGCTCAGATCGCCGCCGCCGTGGACCGGCCGTGGACTGGTGCGGCCGGTGAGCTCAAGGTCAGTCTGCAGCCCGCCCCGTCCCCCGAGATCGGGCACGAGGTGGTCGCGACG
>CAZIWQ010000786.1:0-3906 GCA_964542355.1 uncultured Armatimonadia bacterium | reverse complement strand
GCGGGGAAGAGGTGGCGGCCACACTCATCAGCGACGGCGCCTGGCATGTGGCGACGTCCCCTCTCGAGATCGCGTCGGTGCAGACGCTGGCGGTGCAAGTCCAGGCCGCGGCGGAGCATGCCGGCCTCGAGATCGCCGCCCTCACCTTCCTCGACCGCAAGCCGACGATCCGCCTCCGCGACGTGTTCGAGGTCACACCCGGGTGGGGTGAGGCGGCGGCGGCGTTCCGCAGCCTCGACCTCCCGGCAGGCAACTGCGAGGGGCAGCAGTTGTCGCGTCTGCTCCGCCTCGAGGGCTGGATCGACCTCGGCCGGGTCACGGTCGCGGGCATCCCCTTCACGCTACGAGGCGGGACGGATGCCGCCCTCGTGACCCCGATCAAGACGCCCGGGGAGCTGGCGATCCCGCTCACGGGGCGAGCGCCGGAGCTGAGCCTGCTGCTCGCGGCCCGCCTCCCCTCACAGGAGGAGCCTTCGTTCGGCGGCGGGCGGCTGCGGGCGATCAAGCAGGTCGAGCGCTTCGTGGCCCGCATCGAGTATGCCGACGGGACCTCGGAGGAGCAGTTCCCGCTGCTTCTCTCGGCGCGGGCGCACCGGATCATCAGTGGTCTCGCCGCCTATGCCCTGGCCCTGGACCCGGCGAAGGAGCTTCGGCAGGTGGTGCTGCGCGAGACGATGCGACAGGGCGCGTTCGGCCTGGTTGCCGCGACGCTCCATACTGCGCCCGGGCCGGCGACCGCCGCCACCGCCGTCCTGCCCGCGGTGGTGCCGGTGCGCGAGCGTCCCGCGGCGGCACGGGCCGCCACCATCACCCGGCGCGACGCGCGCATCATCGTCGAGGCATGGCAGACCGCCATCACGCTCGACTGCACCCGCGGGCTGCGCGTGACTGACCTCCAGAACCACTCCGGCGTCGGGGCGCCCCTGCGGTTCGCTCCCGGCCCGTTGTTCAGCCTGCAGTCGGGCGACCTGAAGCTTACCTCGGAGGACTTCCGCGTCACCGGGATCTCTGAGCCTGCCGGGGAGAAGTGGCCGGTGCGGCGCATCGAGCTTGTCCATGACGAGCACGGCGCGCCGGTGCGCGTGTCCGTCCTCGCCGGCATCGCCGACGGCAACGAGCTGTTCCTCGAGGCCGACTGCGACCTGGGGGGGCGCGACCCGCAGGCGACCCGCTTCGTGTTCCCCGAAGTCAGTGGGATCCGCTTCGCCGATGACCCCGCGGATGCCTGGTACTGGATGCCGCGCCGGGGCTGTGTCATCAACAACCTCCCGCTGTCGCTCAACGAGCCGTACGCGGGTGCCGGCAACCCGATGCAGATCATCGGGGCCTTCAGCCCGCGTGAGGCAACCGGCCTGTACCTCATGACGCAGGACTTGACCGCCGCACCGCGCTACTACCAGGTGCGCAAGTCCGACGGGGCCGTGCGCCTGGCGGTGGAGTATCGGCCGTTCGGCGGCGGCCGCGTGCCCCGCACTGTCATCGGGTGCAACGCGGGCGACTGGCACCCGCAGCTCGAGCGTTACCGGCGCTGGGTCAGCTCGTGGTACGAGCCGGCGGCGCCCCGCAAGCAGTGGTTCCGCGAGGTGTTCAACTTCCGCCAGCAGTTCCTCCACTTCGCCCTCCCGACCCGTAGCGGGATGTTCGACCCCCAGACCAAGGCACTCACGCTGCTGCCGGTCGTCGAGCAGGATGCCGCGGCGTTCGGGGGGGTCGACTACCTTCACCTGTTCGACTGGGGGTGGGACCCGGTACACGGCCGCTGTGGTGACTATGTGCCGTGGGACTACCTGGGCGGGGCGGAGCGCTTCCGGCGGGCCGTCGCCGAGGTGCGCGCATCCGGCATCCCGGTGGGGCTGTACATCGAGGGCTATCTGGTGGACCCCCAGTCAGACCTCGGCAAGGCCCGGGGGAAGGACTGGCAGCTCGTCGATGCCCGGGGCAAGCCATACCCCTACTTCGCCCCCAGCTTCAACATGTGCTCGGGGGTCAAGGGGTGGCAGGACACGCTCAGTGGCATCTACGGGCGGGTCCGGGGCGAGACGGGAGCCGTCGGGTTCTACATCGACGAGTATGGCTTCAGCAACCCGGATCACGCCTGTCATAGCCCTGGCCATGGGCACCCGACACCCGCGTCCCCGGTTCCCGGCGAGCGGGAGATGACCCGGCGCATCCGCACCGCGCTCACGCCTGACTGTGTCATCTACACGGAGGAGAACCCCACGGACGTGAACTCGCAGTACCAGGATGGCAGCTTCACCTACAACATCGCCAGCGTGTCCGATGAGTGGTCGCCGACTCACCTGAACCTGTATCGCTTCGCCTTCCCCACGTTCAAGACCATCGAGATCATCACCTGTGACCGGCCGCTGGGGAGCAACGTCGAGGCCGTCAAGCGCATTCTGTTCAACGGGGAGGCGATCTGGCTCGAGGGGATCTGGGACAAGTGGTTCACGCCCGAGACCCGGGAGTTCATTGCCGGGATGCACCGGGTCCTGCGCGCCAACCGCGAGTGCTTCACCACCGATACCCCGCGCCCGCTCGTGCCCACGCTCGTGCAGGGCGTGTATGCCAACGAGTTCCCGGCGCGGGCCGCCGGCGGGGGGAAGGTCTGCTGGACGGTCTACAACACGCTGTTTTGCACCGTCCGGGGCGAGCTGCTCGCGGTGCCACACATGCCCGGTGCCCGCTATCGTGACGAGTGGGCACAGACGGAGATCCCGGCGCGCGTGACCGGCGAGACGGCGGCTCTGCGGCTGACGATCGGCCCGCGGGCGGTCGTCGTCATCTCACGCAGCCCGAGCCCGGGGGGTGGCCGGTGAGCGCACGCCGGCGGCAATGACACGCAACCTGAGGCTGTTTGGCGGGGCCGCCATTGTCTTCTACGTCATCGGAGCCATCAACGATTCCGCCGGCATGTACGTCTTGTCCGCCGCGGCGCTGGCGGTGATCCTGGCCTGCTTCTTCCTGACGCGCCTGCTGATCCGTGGGGTCGGCGTCACGATCGAGCTGCACGGCACGCGCACGAGTGTCGGCCGGCAACTCGTCGCCACCGCCCGCGTGCGCAACGCGGGCGCTATCCTGCGCACCGGGCTGAGCCTGTCCCTGCGCGTCGTCAACGACACCGTGCCCGCGGCCGGCCGGAGCTACGAGTTTCTGCTCCCCCCCCTGCCCGCGCGCTCGCACACCGATCTCGAGCTGGCGTTCGACTGCCGGGCGCGCGGGGTCCATCGCGTGACCGATCTGTGCCTCATCGCCAATGACCCCATCGGGGTCTACCATCGTGCCGCCCGCTGCGCGGTCCAGGCCGAGTTCCTCGGATTGCCCCGGGTGGTTGAGGCGGCCGGCCTGTCGAGTTGGGAGCTGCTATCGCCCGAGGGACGGCGCTCGAGCCGCGCGCTACGCCGCAGTGGCGGCGAGTTCCAGGGCATCCGCGCCCACGTGCCGGGCGACGACCTGCGCCATGTCCACTGGAAGGTCAGCGCGCACACCGGGGAGCTGGTGGTCAAGCAGCACCGCCAGCGGAGTGAGGCGGAGGTCGCCATCTGGCTCGATCTGTGGGATGCCAACCACGTCGCCGGCACCGCCACGGGCCCCACCGAGACGGCCATTGCGCTGGCGGCGTCACTGCTGAGCGTATTCGTCCATGGTGACTACCTGGTATCGTTGGTGTCGCAGGGTCTGCCCGGCGACCTGGCGCTGCCGTCGCGCGGGGAAGCGTATCTGGACCGCGCCCTGATCACCCTGGCGCGGGCGCGGCCGGTGCCCGGGCTCAGCTTCACCGACCTGTGCGCCGAACGCCGCCGGTTCTCGCCGCGGCTGCAGACGGTGTTCGCGATCACGCCGGCCGCCGAGCCCGCCCTGGTCGACGAGATCAGCGCCGAGCTGCAGCGCGGGGTCCACACCGTC
>CAZIWQ010000785.1:0-3908 GCA_964542355.1 uncultured Armatimonadia bacterium | reverse complement strand
CGACCAGTACCTGAAGCCGGACATGGACACGTTCGCGGTCATCCCGTGGCAGACCGGCGGTCACGGCTTCGGCGAGTCGGGCCCGAACGACCGGATGACCGCCCGGATCATCTGCGACGTCTTCACGCCCACGGGCGAGCCCTTCGTGGGCGATCCGCGGTACATCCTCAAGCGGCAGCTCGCGCGCGCCGAGGCGCTCGGATACCGCTTCAACACCGGTCCCGAGCTCGAGTTCTTCCTCTTCCGCCGCGACGAGCAGGGTGACATCCAGCCCCTGCCGCACGACCGCGCCGGCTACTTCGACTTCAGCACGGACCTCGCGCAGGAAGTCCGCCAGGACATGGTGAACGCGCTCGAGGCATTCGGCATCAAGGTCGAGGCGGCCCACCACGAGGTGGCTCCCGGACAGCACGAGATCGACTTCACGTACGACGATGCGCGCCGCACTGCTGACAACGCGGTGACGTTCCGCTTCACGCTCTCCACCAGCTCCTGCGCGATGGTCTTCCGTTCCTCGGCACGAGCCGGGGCGTTCGTTAGGGCCTCCTCAGCAACCTCGACCAGTCGCGGTGCGGTGCAGTCCGCGAGCCCGATCACCGGCTGGCCGGCCTGCGCCGCGAAGGCGCCTAACTTGGGGTCATAGGAGACCCCCACCGCCGGCACCGCCTGAGAAGCCGCGAAGATGATCCCGTGCAGGCGCATCGATACCACGAGGCTCGCCGCCGCCACCTGGGCCACCAGATCGCTCGGGGTCGTCAGGCCGGCCAGGAGGTGAGCGCGCGGATGGGCCGCCGCAACGGCTCGCGACGCCTCCCGGTCGTCCGGCTCCTGGAACGGCACCACCACCACTTCCAGGCCCCGCCGCTCAGCCAGGTGGACGACAAGCTCCCGGTACGCCTCGACTGCCGGCTCGACCCCCGGCCACTGGCGCAGAACCAGCAGCACCCGCGGCACGCCCGGATCGGCCCCCGCCTGCCGCAATTGATCGTCAACCACCCCCGGGGTCGGGGCGAGCAGGAGGGCCGGATCAGCGACCAGCACCGGGGGAGGTGTCCCCCCCGCGACGGAGGTGACGAACTCCACTGACTGGGGATCGCGGACGGTGATGGCGGCGCAGCGGCGTAGCTCACGCCCGGCGAGCCAACGCAGGGGTGCGCGGGACAGCGGCCCGACGCCCTGGGCGAACACCATGCTGCGCACACCCCGCAGCCGGGCCATCCGCAGCAGGCCGAGGTAGTACAGGGGGGAGCGCCAGCTCGTGCGGTCCTGCAGCAGGCCGCCGCCCCCCTGGAGGAGGACGGTGGCCTCCCTCAGCGCCCGCCACACCTCGCCCGCGGACCAGCGCTGCACCGCCGGGGCGTCGTGGAGCCGCTGCGTCCCGGCGGGGTCGGCGGAGAGCACGCACAGGTCGACACCGGGGAAGTGGCGCCGCAGGCCACCCAGCATGGCTGCGAGCACCGCCTCGTCCCCCGCATTGCCGAAGCCATAGTAGCCCGAGATGACAAACCGCATGGGGTCGCTGCTCCGAGTGATGTGCGCGAGGTACCCGACCGGTGCGTCATGCCGGATCGGTAGGTAATGCCGGATCGGTACGCCCGACACTCTTGTCGGGCGGCACGTCATGCCGGATCGGTACGCCCGACACTCTTGTCGGGCGGCGCGTAATGCCGGACAGGAGTGTCCGGCGTACCACGCGGCGGGCGGCGGCACACCCGCGCGCACGCCAGCCCGAGGAGCCAGAACACTGCCGCCGCGGCGATCCCCAGCCACAGCCCGTTGGCGACACGGACCAGTGAGATCACAAGCGGAGTATGGATGTGGCCGAAGGTGTTAACGAGCGAGACCTGGCCGACCGCTCCGAGGAGCATGCCGGCCCACAGGCCGCGCCGCCAGCCGGCGAGCGCGAAGGCGAGCGTGAGGATCAGGGCCGGATGACCCAGGAAGATCTCCTTGCTGCGCGGCCGTACGATGAGGGTCGACTCGAGGAACGCGCGCACCTTGAGCTCCACGTCGGAGGGTGGCACCGGTGTGATGTTGCCGGACCGCATCAGCATCAGGGCGGCGAGCGCCATCCCCACCACGATCAGGCCGACATGCCAGTAGCGCACGGCACCGAGGGCGGCCTCGACGATCCCGGCCTGCAGTGCCGGCCACTCGGGGAGATCAGGTCCCATCTCCGTCCGAATGGCCGCGTAGGACTTCATCCCGCGGGCGGCAAACACCGCCGTCACCACCAGCAGGGGAATCACCTGTGCCAGCTTCACCCCGCGGAAAGCGGCGATCTGCAGCATGTGCGCGAGGTCACTGATGCAGCCGGCGGCCAGCAGGCCGCCGGCAAGGCTGATGGCCGACACGGTCAGGAAGCAGACGATGCCCCGTCCCAGCGACGCCCGGCCGCCGGCTTCGCCCGGGTGGATGCGCAGCAGGGCCAAGATCGGGAATACCGTTGCCGCCCCTAGCGCTGCCACCGATTGGGCCAGGCCGAGCGCCGCCCCTACCGCGCCGACACACACCACGAGACCCACTCCGGTGAGCCACCACAGGGCACGATCGCACAGGCCCCACAGCGAGTGGACCAGGAGCAGCGTGGCCGCCCCGACGCCAATCAGCATCAGCAGGACCGCGACGCGCGACACACGCAGCGGCGGGTAGAAGCGCGGCACGCCCAATTGGTACCCCGAGCGGCAGACGGTCTCTTTGATCGCCGCCACGTACTGAACCGCCGCCCCGACCGGGTCGGGGGAGCCGAGGCTGTACGGACGCACATAGCACAGCCGCACGTTCCGCTCGGCCACCGCGAGGCCGAAGCGGTCGATAGCCCGTTGCGGTGCGACCTTGATCATCTCCTCCGCCGCCACGGCATGACAGCGGACGAGTTGCCCCTTGAGCGCCGCGGCGAGGCGGTCCTCGCCGAACTGCTTGCCCATCTCCAGCCAGCCGAAGGCGAGGTGGTGGCCGGCCATCTGCTCGGCGGCATACTTGATGAGGTCGTACACCCCGAACACCTGCACACCCGCGAACACCGCCACATCGGCCCCGATGGCCTGGGCGGCGTCGAGGGAGGCATCGATGGCCTGTGTGGTGACGGCCATCTCCCCCACCGGGCGCACGACGATCCTCAGCCCGGCAGCACGCGCGGCGGCGACGGCCTCCTCCGGGTACCCCACACCCATCTGCCGCACCAGGTCGATCGTGCGGACGCTCGGGTACGCGAGGCCATGGCTGCGGGTCGCGACCCCACCCGGGAGCCGCCGCATGAGCTGCCCCACGACGCGCTCGCGCAGACCCGCGTCGAGCACCAGTTCCACCCCGTTACCCCGGCTGCGCAGGCGGATGCGGTCCTCCTGCAGCAGATCACCGAGATTGTCCTCGCGGATTGCCACATGCGTCGCTCCCGCACCGCGCAGGCGGCGCAGGACCTCCGTGGCATCGGCGCCCGTCATGCCCGCCAACTCCTGCACCCGGTTGAAGTCGACAGCGATGGCAACCGTGCGGTTGGCCTGTTCGGCTCGGACACGGTGGTAGAGGGTGACGGCGGCCACCGCGAGAGCGATACCGACCATCGCGACGAGCGCCTGTCGTGGGTGCACGGGCATACTGTGTTCGCTCCGCTTCTATGGGTGTCAGGGGAGCAGCAATGCGACGCTGCGCTCGCGCTGCCCTTCTGCCGGGGACCCCAAGAGCCGCGTCTCCCGGGCGATGTCATCCTGAGGAGCCTATGCGGCTTCGTAGAAGCCGCAGCGACGAAGGACCTCGTCACGCCCACAGGCGCCTTCGCGTCTGGTAGATCCCTCGCCGGAAGACCGCACAGCGGTCCGGGCTGAGGATGACAGCCGCATCGAAAGGCACGACAGGCAGCAGCGTCAGTACCCCCCCTGGTGGGCCGTATTGTACCACATGCCTCGTGC
>CAZIWQ010000784.1:0-3913 GCA_964542355.1 uncultured Armatimonadia bacterium | reverse complement strand
CCTACAACGGCGACGGCAACCCTTCTCCCGCTTCGCGGGCTCAGGGTGGTCCCGCCCTGCGGGATCCGCGCCCTACAACGGCGACGGCGTCGTGGCCGGAGTAGATCCTTCGCTGGCAGAGCGCTGCGCGCTCCTGGCTCAGGATGACAGAGACGGAGCGTTGCGACCGGCGTCACCGATGGAAGTACAGCGGCGGCACGGCGACCTTGCCCCCCGCCTGGAGCGCCTGGAGACGCACCAGGCCATACACAAAGGTACTCACATACAGCTCAGAATCATAGTACCCCAGGTTGCTCGCCCCGCGGAACAGGCCGTCATAGTACAGGTCCTCGATGCCGAGCCGCGCATACTTCTCCGCCGCCGGCAGCCACCCGCCATCCGGCTCCAGTTCGTGCAGATCCAGGTACAGGTTCACCAGCAGACCGTAGACCTCGGCCCGCCGGTTCCCCTCCGTCGGTGTCTTGTCGACGGCGCGGTACAGCTCAGCAAACGCTCGCGCGGCGTCGAGGTGGCGCTTGTCCTGCGTCAGGCGATACGCCTGGACGCGCAGCACGGCCTCCCCCCCCGCGAAGTCGCCGCCGCCGTAGACGACCGCGAACCCCGCCTGCTTCGGCAGCGTCACGGGCGCCGCCGCCAGCGTGGCCAGTAGCTCGGTGCCCAGGCGGCGGGCATGCGCGCCGGTCGGTGTGTCCCCGCACAGCGGCGCCGCCTCCAACAGCGTGATGCCGACCGCCAGGTTGGCGCCTGGCGTCGGCTTCAGTTGCGGTCGGTAGGAGTACTGGCTCAGGATCGGCAGGAAGCCGTCCTTGAGGCGTGTCTTCTCAAAGTGCCCGAGCATCCCCTCGATCAAGTCCAGGTACTTGCGGTCCTGTAGGCCCACCAGCGCGCGAACATCGCCCCGTGCCGGGGGAAGTCCAGGCCCTGCATGTCCTTGGCGCGTGGCTCGGGCAGGGGCTCGAGGAAGTTCGCGTGGCGGCAGAACATGAATGTCCCGAAGTCGTGCACGTGGTTGATCAGGCCGTTCGCCTCGCCCAACACCGCAGCCGGCTTCACCGCCCATGCCTGATCCAGGATCGGCAACGGCACCGCCCCCAGGTACTCGTGCAGGTAGTGCCCGGCCTTGTCCTCGTACATGTCCCAGTGCCCATGCTCGCCCCACGGCCACAGCCCCGTGGGTGTCGTCGTGCAGTTCTCGACGAAGAACCGGAGGTAGTCGTGCGCGGCCTGCGCATACCGCGCGTCGCCGGTCAGGTCGGTGACCGCCTGCATCGCCAGCAGGAGCGGGATGTCGTGCTGTAGATTGCCGCCGAACATGGCACGGTCGCCGATCCGCTGCCCCGGCATGGAAGGGATGATGCACCCCGGGTGCTGCTTGGTGCTCAGGTCCAGGAGGCTGACAAACAGCGGGCTGTGGACGGTGCCGTAGTGGTCGGTGCCGACCTTGAGCAGTGTGTCGAGGAAGGTGCGGACATAGTACAGGATGCCCCGAGCGGCCTCGTAGGTCGCGCGCGGGTAGACCGGGTCCTCGCCCAGCGCCGCGCGGACGAATAGCCGCTCGCTCGTCGACTCCTCGGCCACCGGCGCCGCCTGGGGCGTCGCCACGGTCGCACCGGCCGCGGGGGGGTACACCCGCAGCTCGCTGACTATGGCCCACGCGTGACCCTCGCGTGCGTTGTCGCGGATGCGCACCCGCAAGGTGGTCACGCGCGACGGCGGCAGCGCAAGGTGCAGTGTCGTCTGAGTATTGCCCGTGACCTGCCCCAGCAGCGCCCAGCCATCTCCCGACCGCGCCAGCACCTCCAGCGCCGTGACGCGCAGTGCCCCCTTGGAGACGACTGTGTCCAGCTCGAAGGCACCGACGGCGACCGGCGCGGGGAAGATGATGAACAGGTTCGACGGGGATGTGCGCAGGTCGGTCACCCCCGAATTCCACACCGTGTCCGCCTTCCCATCGGCAAGTTGGGGCACCGGGATGGCACCGCCCCACTCGCCGCGATCGGCGACTAGCTTCGCCCCGGCAAGGGGCAGGGGAGCCACGTCCTGACAGAAGCCCGTGGCCGTCGCCGCGAGCAGGAGGGTGGCCGGCAGCAGGCTGGCTGCGATACGGGTCGCGTCCATCGGTATCACATTCCCATCTTCTTCAGTGTGTTACGGCGGGCCGGAGACTGCGCCCGCAGACGACGCGGGTCCCGCTTCGCGGGATCCGGCCCCTCCTCACGACGCCAGAGGCACATTCCGCACCCGACGTCGTCGCCCCTCCTGCCCCGTAGGTGCCGGCGGGGGCCCCGGCGAACCTCTGCTCTCGATGCAACCGGGGCGACAGCACCCCATGGAGGCTGAGACGATTGGCCATCGCGCGAGCTCGCGACAACGCTTCGTGTTCCTGTCCTGCCGTGTCCGCGCCACCAGGGCGCCGCGGGGCGGCGGCGTGTCTGGTGATGATGGTCGTGTTGCTGGCGGCGGTCGTTGCTGCCGCTGCCGCCGGCGCGCCGATGTGGCGCTGGCGAGCCGATGGCGACCTCGCCGGCTGGCTGCCCGTCAACTTCGAGAAGGTCGATGTCAACAACGGCATGCTGCGCGGCCTCACCCGCCACGATTGCCAGCTCGTCTCGCCGCCGGTGGCGGTGGACGCCGGGGTCTACACGCTGCTCGAGTTCCGGGCCGCGAGTAGCGTGACCGGGGGTGGGGAGCTCTTCTGGCACGGTGCCGGGGAGAGCTTCGCGGCGACGCGGATGGCCGGTCACACGCTCCTGGCCTCGGAGCGGCCCCGCGTCTACCGGATTGACCTCAGTGCCGATCCGGCGTGGCAGGGCACGGTCACGGGCATGCGGCTCGACCTGCTCAACGCCGCCGGCGCCACGGTCGCCCTCGACTATGTGCGCCTGCTCGAGCACGACTGGGGCGGTGTCGCGAACGGTGGCTTTGAAGACGACTTCGACGGCGACGGTCAGCCCGACGGCTGGGAGGCGGAGGGCGGGCGGCTGAAGTGGTCGGGAGCGCATGTGGCACTGGGCGATCGGGCGCTGTGCGTCGAGAGCGCTGCGGGCCAGGAGACGCCGGCAGTCGTGCGGTCGCGCGTGCCCCTGGATGGGATGGGCATGTTCGCGCTCAGCGCGGTGCTTACCGGCCTGGAGGGCGGGCCGCCCCGGGAGGTACGTGCCAGCCTCAGCTACTTCGATGTGTTCGGCCGCCCGCTGCCTGACCCCCCGACGGTGGTGAGCGCGCTGGGGCCGGCCGACGCGCATGGCCGGCGCCGTCTGGGCGGGGAGTTCGTGGCCCCGCGCCTGGCCGCCGGCGCCGACCTGCGCCTGGCCGTCAGCGACCCGAACGTGCGGGCGTGGTGGGATGAGGTGCGGCTCGACCACCTGCGTGAGTTGCCCGACCCTCTCGCGGGCCCGCTCGAGACGTGGCGGGCGCACTGGATCTGGGCCGCGGCAACGGCGGGCAGGGATCAGGTCCCCGCCCTCCTGCGCAAGACCTTCGAGCTGGATGTCCTGCCGCTCCAGGTCAGCAGTGCCCGCGCCCAGATCACCGCGGATGACGCCTATGAGCTGTCCGTCAACGGGACGGTGGTCGCCCGCACCCCCGCAGGACTGGATCAGTGGCGCACTCCCGCGGTGGTCGACCTCAAGCCACACCTCCAGTTCGGGCGCAACGTCATCGCGGTCGAGGCGCGCGGAAACCGCATGCGGCACCGCGGGATGTAGGCAGCGGGAAAAACGGAGGTTTAAGGAAGCGGGGATTTTTTGGGGGGCGCCGCCCCCACGCCCCCGCTTCTTGTTTGTAAAAGCAGGGATTTCGGCGGCGGGGATTTTTTGCGAGGGCTCCGCCCCCGAACCCCCGCTTCTTTTCTTGAAGAAAAGAAGCCAAAGACAGGACGGGCACTCTATCAATCGCGGCTTACAGAACGGGT
>CAZIWQ010000783.1:980-3913 GCA_964542355.1 uncultured Armatimonadia bacterium | reverse complement strand
GCTCAAGCAGACGGCCAACGACGCGGTGCAGCGCCTGCGGGCGGAAGGCCGCTGGGACGACTGACGGCGCAACGGGGAAAGGGCGGTTCTTCTCCGCCGGGAATGCATGCCCCGGCGGGACGCAGGCGAATCTGATCTCGCGATGTGAGAGGAGCCATGATGCGTAACCGACTCATGTTCCCGCTCGTCCTGTTGACCTGTCTGGTCGCATCCCCGGTGCTCGCCCAACCCACTGCTTCGCGCGACGTGGTGTTCCAGACCGCAACCCTGCAGGCGCTCCTCGAGGGGGTCTATGACGGCAACCTTGCCTGCGGGGAGCTCAGGCACCATGGCGACATGGGGATAGGCACCCTTGACGCCCTCGATGGCGAGATGGTCGGCGTCGATGGCCGCTTCTACCAGGTGAAGGCCGACGGCGTGGCCTATCGCGTGCCCGACAACCTGACGACCCCGTTCGCGGTTGTCACTTTCTTCGACGCGGACCAGACAGTCACGCTTGCGGGGCCGACCGACCTCGCGGCATTGACCCGCGGCATCGATCGCATGCTCCCGACCCTGAACATCCCCTATGCCATCAAGATTACGGGGACTTTTCGCCATGTCAAGACCCGCAGCGTTCCCGCCCAGGTGAAACCCTATCCCCGGCTGGTGGATGTCGTCAAGCACCAGGCGGTGTTTGAGTTCCCGCATGTGGCCGGCACGATCGTCGGCTTCCGCTTGCCGCAGTTCATGGACGGGCTCAACGCTCCGGGTTACCACCTGCACTTCCTGACCGCTTCGCGGCGGGCGGGCGGGCACCTGCTGGACTGTGTGGCCACGAAGGTGAAGGTGGAGCTTGACGCCTCACCCGAGTTCTTCCTCTCGCTGCCGACGGGCGAGGCATTCTCGCGTGCGGGACTGAACGAGAAGAGGCAGGATGAGGTGAAGCGCATCGAGAAGTAACCGTCCCCGGCACAGGCGGCCCCGGTGTGGCCGTCACCGGACATCACCTCCAGCGGGTGGCCGGCGACCGTGCTCGCCGGGCGCCGGCAGGCCTGTCGGCCACCCGGAAGGGCGGATTGCGGTGCGCAACGTGCTTTGTCTGTCAGCCCTACTCGTGGCCGGCTGCGGCTGGGCCAAACCGTTCGCCGGCCCGTTTGCCCTCTACGATGGCGTCACGTGCTACCTCGTCAACCCCTCCGGCCAGGCGTTCGACCTGACGGTGAAGTGGAAGGACGACGGCCGCGCGGCGTACCCGCGCCCGACGCTCATCCGGGTGCTTGGCCCCGCGGAGGACCCCATCGCCCGTCACGAGTTTGCCGGTGAGCCCGGCAAGCCCGTGAAGTGGGAGGCAGTGAAGCTGCCCGTTGCGGCGGCGGGCGCCGGCGTCTACCAGGTGATCATCACCGGCTGGGATGGCGCCCAGGTAGACATCGCGACGACGCCGGAGCTGGAGTTCGGGCTCGCCGGGCACTTCCAGTACCTGGCGGGCGCCGGGGAGCAGTTCGCCGCGGCTCACGTCTACCTGCCCCCCGGCCTGGCGAAGCTGCCGGTGACGGCCGACCGGCGGCTCGACAGCCTGACCCTGAGCACGGAGACGGGTGACGAGCGTCTCCGCCTGGACAAAGACAAGCTCACCGGTAGCGTGAACCTACCCACCGATGGCGAGCATGTGTGGCGGCTCAGTGCGCGGGGCCCCGGCTACCGGCTCAACTTCAAGGGTTTCCCGATCATCCTGTGTCCGAGCCCGGAGGTCGCCCGCGCGATCCATGCCTCCGTGGACATCATGCCCGATGGCACGATCTGCTACCACAAGCACCAGGTGGCGGCGTGGGAGCTCCTCCAGCAGTACCGGAAGCGCCCCGCCGCCGACTACCAGGTTGACGTGCAGCCACTGGCGCCCCGGCGGGCCGCCTTGGTGCGCGAGCCGGGCCGCAGTCAGCTCCTGTTCGGTGGCTACGGCGTCATGGCGGTCTTCGCGGCGGTGCTCGCCGAGCAGTGCCTCGATCCCGCCAGCCCGTGGTTCGGGTCGATCCGCGTGTGGAAGGACAAGGACGGGAAACCGCGTCCCGGCAACCCCCTCGCCGATTACAACCGCCTCGACATCGAAGCCCTGGCCGCCCTCAACAAGGACCTCGCCGCAGTGTGGTGGCTGCAGGACGACCTCAACCCCTACACCCACAACCCGCAGTTGCTCAACCGCATCATCATCGGCGCACTGCTCGACCTGATGATGATGAAGGAAGACGAGCGGGTGATCGCCGACAACATCTACTACTACGGGATCCACGCCTTCGCGCTGTGCCACTCGCATAGCGGGGCGTTCTCCCTGGTGTGGCGCGACTGCCCCCCCGACGTTCAGAAGGTGTGGCGTGCCGGGCAGCGCCGGGTGACGGAGCGCTATCTACTGGGTACCGTCGGCGGCTGCAGCAACCAGTGGGCGGTGCTGCTCGAAGGCCTGGGCCGCTACTGTGAGGGCACGGGGGAGGAATGGAGCAACCAGGCGTTCGCGCGCAACCTGGGATGGCTCATGTCCGGCGTGCTGTGGAACCACGGCCAGCGCGCCGCGGGCTACATGACCGAGGCCAGCGGGCCGGACGCCACCTACAACGGCATCACCGGGCACTACCTGGCCGGGTTCTACCACCAGACGCATGATGAGCGGATCAAGGACTCGCTCAAGCGCTGCTTTGGGCTGTTCAACCACACGATCGCCCCGGAGCCGGAGGGGGCCTGGCTGGGGAGCAGCGGCTACTGCCACCGCACGCCCGGCGACTGGGTCAGCCCGCAGTACGGCGCCGGCCTCGGCCCGATGGCCGACGGCCTGCCCGAGGCCGGTGTGCGCTACCCCGATCACCTCGCGTGGGCCTCCGCCGCACCGACGGGCGATGACAGGGCCCGCGCCGCCGCGGAGGAGCAGCTCACGCGGATGATGGAAGTCTACCGCCCCGACC
>CAZIWQ010000783.1:0-970 GCA_964542355.1 uncultured Armatimonadia bacterium | reverse complement strand
CCATTTTGACCGCGAGAGCGCGAACTACTCCCGTGCCCTCGGGGCCTTCGACATCTTCTTTGCCAACTGGCGCGCCGCCCCCAAGGGCTTCCTCCCCGGTGTGCTCCCGTGCCAGGAGCCACAGTCGTTCACGCGCAACTTCGGCAATGAGTTCTTCTGCGTGAAGCGTCCCGGGTACTATGCCTTCCTCTACGGCGGCAAGGCCTACGGCGAGTGGCAGTCCGGCACGCGACCCAAGCAGTACGACCGCCAGTTCCCCCACAACGATGGTCTGTGCTTGTTCTGGTCGCCGCAGTTCGGCGTGTCGCTGCTGACGAAGAACTGGGGCGCCGGCCAGGCCAACACGCTGCTGGCCGACCTTGGTGGCGGCAAGATCGAGTGGCCCTGGTACTGGGCGGCGACAAGCAGCTTCAACGTCGACGCTGCCACCGCCGAGCTGGCGGGCAAGATCAACGGCACCCCGCTGCGTTACCAGCGACGCTATCGCTTCCTGGAGGATCGCGTGGAGTGCACGCTGACGGTCTCGGCGGAGCAGCCGGTGAACCTGGTGAGCCTGTGCGAGTGCCTGCCATACCCGGTTCCGGCGGCCAAGCCGGGTGGGCTCGAGGCCGCCACGCTGGATGAGCGGGGGGGGGCGGTGGCGGCGGGCACTCCGGCGCGGGCGCTCTACCTCACCAACAGGTCGGGTCAGGGTCACCTGGTCGTGCTCGACCGTGCGCTCCCGATCCGGCTCGACACGAACCGCAGCATCGACCACTACGAGGGCGCGCACGAGTGGGGGCGAGCACTCATCGAGCTACCCGCGGCCTGGACGGCGGGCCGGCAGTTCACGCTCACCTACTCGCTACGCCCCTGCGGCGCGGCGGGGGTTGCCGCGGCGATCCGCTAGCGCCCCGTCTTGCGGGCTAACGCGGATGTCACCCTGAGCTGCGGGCGCCGGCGGCGCCCGCAGAACGAAGGGTCTCGTCTT
>CAZIWQ010000782.1:0-3914 GCA_964542355.1 uncultured Armatimonadia bacterium | reverse complement strand
ACGGATCGCGCTCGGGGGAGCGCTCCTACCACGGCGACGGCGAACGGCAACGGCGGCGCGGCACAGGTCCGCGCCCTACAACGGCGACGACAGACGGCCGGTGGCGGCACCTACAGGCTCTTCACGAACTCCAGCACTTCATCGGCGTGCCTGGCAACCTTCACCTTCGGGTAGACGCGGCGGATGACCCCGCGCTTGTCGATCACGACGGTGGTCCGCTCAATCCCCATGTACGTGCGCCCGTACATGCTCTTCTCCTTGTACACGCCATAGGCCGTGCACACCTTGCCGTCCGGGTCGCTGAGCAGGGGGAAGTTGAGGCCCTCCTTGTTCACGAACTTCTCGTGCGAGGCGAGGTCGTCCATGCTGACGCCGAGGATGACGGCGTCGGCCTGCTCAAACTCGCCCCGTAGGTCGCGGAAGCTGCAGGCCTCCTTGGTGCAACCGGAGGTCATGTCCTTGGGGTAGAAGTAGAGCACGACATGGTGGTGGTCACGGAAGTCCTTGAGGCTGAGCTTGCCTCCCGTGCTGGCCGGGAGGTTGAAGGCGGGAGCCTTCCTGCCCTCTGCGAGCTGAGGCATAGTTCGAGCACTCCTCTCTTTCGTCAGTGCATAGGCCGATCGTCCCGACGCCGCTGTTCTCCGCGTCATCCGGCGCCTCTGTCATCCTGAGCCCAGACCGCGCAGCGGTCTTCGGGCGAAGGATCAGCATCAGCCGAAGGCGCTTGTATGCGAAATGTGATCATCCGTCGCTGCGGCTTCTGCGAAGCCGCATGCGCTCCTCAGGATGACATCATCGGAAAGGCGCGGTTCCCACTGGGCACGGCCCGGCCCCCTCGGGGCGAGTGCCACGGCACCGGTGCCCTACCCCGCACCGTATGCCGGCAGCAGGCCTCCGCTGAGCAGGCCGCCCTCCTCGGTGCACAGGTAGACCACCAGCCGCGCCAGGTCCGCAGGCAGAACCCACTTCGCCGGGTCGGCCTTCGGCATGCTCTGGCGCGTGGCCGGGCCGTCGATCGTGCCGGGCACAATGGCGCAGACTGCGACCCCCGAGCCCTTCAGCTCCTCCCGCAGTGCCTGGGTGTAGGTGACAACCCCCGCCTTGGAGACGGCGTAGGCCCCCGAGCCGGCGCGCAGGTTGATCGCGCCGCGGGATGAGATGTTGACGATGCGTCCCCAGCCCCGCTCGAGCATCGCGGGGACGAAGGCGCGACAGCACAGGAACACGGAGTCGAGGTTGAGCGCCATCATCTGCCGCCACTGTGCCGGCGCTAGCTCCCACAGGTTGGTGCCGAACTGGAACCCGCCCGCGAGGTTGGCGAGGATGTCGGGCGGCGCGCCGAGGCGCTCCGTCGCCTCCTGGCACAGGCGCGCGACGTCCCCCTCCTGCGTCACATCGGCCTGGACGGCGAAGCAGCGCTCGGGCGTGGCTGCGGCCGCCGCAGCCAGCGACGAATAGCTCTCCGGGCGCGAGGCCACGGCCACGACAGTGGCCCCCTCCGCTAGCAGTGCCGGCACTACCGCCTGCCCCAGGTTCCCCGACGCTCCCGTCACGACGGCGCGATGCCCCGCAAGCAGCATGCTGCGATCACACTCCCACCGGCAGGATGCGGAAATCGTCATACCAGAACTGCTGGCCCTGCTTGCCATTCCCGCACGTCATGAACCCGAACATCTGCAGCAGCTTCACGCCCGGGAACACCTCGCGAATGACGCGGGCATCGATCGTGACCTCGTGCCAGCGGTCATCATCGGCCAGCGGGTAGCGGGCGAGGTCCTTGTACGGTGCCGTCTTGCGGGCGCCGGTGCCGCCGACGCACACGGCTCCCTGGCCCCACTGCGTGGTGCGGAAGGCGCGCAGCCACAGGCCGACGGGCACGCCGGGCGGAATCCGGTACGAGAGCTTGACCGTCGGGAAGCGGTCAAGCTCCCATCCGGCGGGGCGGATGTCGCAGGCCAGGACGGCCCCGTCGGCCGTGGCAGAGACACGCATCGAGCGTTTCCCGGAGGCCGCCGTCGTGGCATCGATCCGCGCCTCGGTGTTCTTCTGGCGCGAGAAGTTCCACAGGTAGTGCCATTGCTCGAGCGTCTCCGGCTCAAAGTCGGTGACCACGACGGGCGTGGTGGCTGTCTGCATGGTCACAACCCGCAGGTCGGGAGGGATGCGGGGGGCCCGGTACCAGGGCTCCGCCTCGGCACCGTGCTCGTAGGCCCCCAGGTCGGGGGCGCGACCGAGGTGGGGGAGGGTGACGGCCTCGCCCGCCCCCCAGGACACCTCGCGGTCCAGTGTCAGCACATTGCGCTCGATGTCGGCGCGGGCCACGCGCGCGGGCTTGCGCTCCGCGCCGATGAACACCAGGTCGCCCTGCTCGCCCGGGATGCCAAAGCCGTCATAGAACCAGCGAGCATCATCGACCGCGACTTCGCGACCTGACCCCGCCCCCGTGGTGAGGGCTAACGGGCGTCCCGCATCGATACACGGGCTCGTCGCGCGGAGGCGGAAGTCGTCGGCCGCGGCGTCGACGAACTGGGGATCGGCGTCGAGGTTGTGGGTGAACTGGGCCGGCTTCTTCTCATTCGCCTCGGTCGCCGTCAGTGTCACGCCCGGCCATCGCTCGGCAGTGGGCCAGGTGAAGTCGTAGCGGACCGTCTTGGCCCCCGGCCGGTCCCCGTACAGGTCGTTGGCGCGAAACAGGTTGTCCTCGGCGACATTCGAGAACAGCAGCAGGGACACCCCGTCGCCGCCCGGATCGTTGCCCGCGAACACGTTGTTCTGGAGGATGTTGCCGCAGACCATGTGCGGGTCGGGCTTGGCGCTCACGTCCACCATCTCGAACCCGTACTCCAGGTTGGCGTACCAGGTGTTGTTGTAGACGCGCGAGCGCATCATTCCGAAGGTCGGCAGGTTCTCGTACTTGTAGGCATTGATCACCAGCGGACCGTAGTGGTTGCGGTAGATGGCGTTGCGCCGGAAGATCGAGTCGATGATGAACAGCTTCGCGCGGCCATCGGCGGAACCGCTGCCATCGAACCCATTGGTGATCACGCAGTCCTCGACGAGGAGCCGCGGGGTGGAGAAGAACTCGAAGTTGCGCCCCCAGCGGCAGTCGAAGACCGAGCGGCGCACCACGTTGTGGTCGGCGTCGAACCACAGCATGAACGGGCAGTGTCCGGCACGGCTGGTATGAATGCCCTCGAACACGTTGTGGGTGCAGGTGGTGTTGTCCCACATGTTGCTGCACACGTGCCCGTCGGCGCCGAGGGAGGTGGAGCGCAGCACCGCGAGGTTCTCATAGCGGTTGTAGTGGCAGTTGCGGCACGTGATGGGGGCCCAGACGCCGGTGGCGTTCTCCATCCGGCAGTTGCGGATCGCGCAGTAGCGCGCCCCCTCCAACAGCCACCAGCCGCCGCTGTCGGGGAGCATGGCAAACCCGTCGACGACGACGTACTCGCGGTCCTTGAGCCGGAGGCAGACGAGCTGGCCCGAGCTGCACTTGCCCCCGGACAGGACGGCATGCAGGGGCGTCGCGGCGCGGTAGGTGACGGGGGCCCCCGCTTGCCCGGCGACTGCCGGCTCGATCACTCCGGGGTACTTGCCGTCGAGGAGGGTGACGGTGTCGCCCGGCTTCACGGCCGCGTTCGCACGGGCGAGGGTGCGCCAGGGCGCCGCGCGCGACCCGATCGCCTCGTCGCTGCCGGTTGGCGCGAGGAAGTACTCGGCCCCCAGCGTTGGCACTGTGGCCACGACTAGCACTGCGCCGAGCAGAGCAGGGAGCGCGCAGTTCACGGGTCGATCACCTCTCGTAGGCGGGCTCTCGAGACCCGGCCCGCGTCCGAACATCGTGTCGGCTCGGTGCCAACCGAACGGGAGCACGGGTACCCAGACGCCCCCTGGCGACGCGCGTCGTCTGCGCG
>CAZIWQ010000781.1:0-3915 GCA_964542355.1 uncultured Armatimonadia bacterium | reverse complement strand
CAGGATGACGTCGGCCCGGAGGCCCGGTTCGTGCGGCCGCCGACGGGCTGGCCAAGCACGGCGGCGTCGAGACGCTCGACCTGCGCGGCGACCGTCCCCCTCCGCGGGACGACGTCAGACGCAACCAAAGGAGCACGATCATGCGCACCACGATCCTTGCCACCCTCTGCCTCCTGCTGCTGGCCGGCAGCTCCGCCCTCGCCGCCGATGCCGACGGCGACGGCATCCCCGATGAGATCGAGACCCAACTGGGCCTGCTGCCGCAAGTGAAGCAACAGCTCGTGATAATCGCCACCAGCCCGGAGCAGAAGCTCACCGACGAGCAGGCGAAGGCCGCCGCCCCGGACATCCTGAGCCTCGAAGGCTGCCATGTCGGCGACAAGCGGATCCTGCTGAAGCTGACGTTTGCGCGGCCGGTGGACTTCACGGGCTGTGCGTTCATCATCTACGCCGACCTCGATGCCGACCCGAAGACCGGCCGCGTGGACAAGTATCACGGCGGCACCGACACGATGGTCAGCTTTGGCGGTCAGGCGCTGAACCTGACCTACTTCCCCGGCCACGACCAGGGCAACACCGGTGCCCGCATGGCCCGGGACGGCACGGTGCTCTATGTTGCCATTGACGCCCCGTTCCGGCAGGCGAAGGACGGCGTGCTGCCCGTGGGGCTGCACCTGCTCAGCCAGCGCGAGGGCGGCAGGGGGGACAGCACGCCCCATGTGGTCGCCCAGCTTCCGCTCTCCACCGCGAGCGTGCCGAAGCTGGCGCTGAGCAAGGGCGGCACCGCCCGCAGCCCCGCGGAGTTCCGCTACTACGGCGACAAGGTCGTCTATGAGAAGCTGTCGGACAAGGGCCTGCGGGAGGCGCAGGTCACGCCCGCGAACCCGATCCGGTTCGGGCGGCCTCGCCCCCAGGTGCAGTACTTCACCCGGGGCCGCCAGCCGGGCAAGCCCGGCAGTGTGGACCTCCGGCGGGTGCCGGTCGACCTGAAGGAAGAGGCGGGCGTGGCGCGGCAGGCGGCGGTGCTGAGCTTCGGCTTCCCCCTCCCACAGGGCGCGCTCTTCAACCTCGACAAGATCAGGCTGATGGATGGCAACACGGATGTCCGGGCGCAGTTTACCGCCACCGCCTTCTGGCCGGACGACAGCCTCAAGTGGGTGCTCATCGATGCGACGGTGCCGCTGCGAGCGGGGGAGGGGCGGGAGCTCGCGGTGGAGTTCGGGAACAACGTCCGGCCGGAGCCTGGGCCGCTGTGGGAGACCCTGGCGCCGATTCCTGTGACAGTGTCGCTGACAGGCGAGGATGGCACAGTGTACAGCGTCACGCTCCCCAACCGGCAGGACTACGTGTCGACAGAGAAGGGGTGCGGGAAGCAGGTCATCACCTGGCGTGGTCCGTACCGGGCCGCCGACGGCGCGACCTACATGCAGTATCTCGCTCGAATGACGCAACGGCTGGGCACGCCGCGCATCGAGCTGGCCCTCACGACGCTGAACGATTACGTGAAGACGGAGTTCACGGACTTCACCTCGCTGTCAGTCGGGCTCCGGCGGCCGGCCGATCGGGTGAGCACATACCTGCAAGGTCCGGCGGGGGGACTCATCGCCGGGCCCGCCAACGGCCTGACACAGCTCGACGAAGCCACGTTGAGCAGCGGCCCGGGCAAGGGCGCCGGGGTCGTGACCTGGACTGCCGGGGGCGTGCCCGGTGTACGGGGCGGGGCCGTCATCCACGACTTCTGGCAACGCTGGCCCAAGGGCATCTCCGCCACAGGCGATCAGATCGTCTTCGACCTCCTGCCCCGGCAGCCCTCGGCCGACTACGGCAAGGACCTCCCGTACTGGCTCATGTTCCCGTTCTGTGAAGGCAAGTACCGCCTCAAGTGGGGCATGGCCTTCACGGAGAAGGTCAGCCTCGACTGGTTTGGCTCGATGAAGCCTGACGAGTTGTGGGCCGAGGCGCAGATGCCCATCGTGCCCGTGCTCCCCTCGGCATGGTACGCCGAGACGAAGGCGCTGGGGCCCCTCGCCGCGCAGCAGGGGAAGCAGTTCGCCGTGTGGGACAAGTACGTGGCCGACAGCTTCGCGAACTACATGGCCATCAAGCAGAGGGAGCGCGAGTATGGCTTCCTCAACTACGGTGACTGGTTCGGCGAGCGGGGGCGCAACTGGGGCAACAACGAGTATGACCTCGCCCACGGGCTGTTCATGCACTTTGCCCGCACCGGCAGCCGCGAGGCCTTCCGCTGGGCAACCAGAGCCGCGCAGCACCGCGCCGACGTGGACACCATCTGGGCCTACCCGGACCCCTACTATGTCGGCGGCAACCACCTCCACTCCATCGGGCACACGGGGATGTGGACCGAGACGACGGAGCGCGCCACCTGGACGTATCGCTACGAGTTCCATAGCAGCGCCGGCAGCGGCCACGTGTGGACCGATGGCATCATGGATGACTGGTATCTGACCGGCAACCCTCGGGCGATGGAGGCGGCGCTGGCCTTCGGTGAGCACGTGGTGTGGGCGTTTGCACCCAACTTCAAGCAGCTTGGGACGCACGAGCGGTCGGCGGGGTGGTCGCTCCGCGCGATCATGGCGCTGTACCAGGGCACCTATGACCCGCTGTACCTGGAGGCGGCGAAGAAGATCGCCGCCGTCGCGCTGGGTGAGCAGAAGTTCGACCAGGGCGGGGCGTGGCCGCACGTACTGCCGAAGGACCATGCCGGCGATACGCCCGGCGCCGTCGGCAACAACCTGTTCCTGATCGGCGTGCTGCTCGGCGGCCTGCAGGCCTATCACGAGGTATCCCAGGACCCGGCGGTGCTGCGGTCGCTCACCGCCGGGGCCGAGTGGGTGGCGAAGTGCTTCGATGAGAAGGTCGGGGGCTGGCCGTATTCGGCGAAGGCTGACGGGACACCGGTCTACAAGGCATCAGTCGGTCTCAACCAGCTCATCATCTGCCCGCTGGCCTACGTGGGCCGCGTCACAGGCGACGAGCGCCTGCTCAACATCGCCAGTGAGGCGCTGGCCGCCGCCACGGCCTCCTCTCCCGGCGGGAACGGCAAGGGTATGGCCCAGTTCATCTTCTTCACCAGTGGCACGTTGGCTGAGCTGCAGCGGTGGTACGCCGCAACCCTGCCCGACAAGGGCCTCAGTGTCCTCGACGGGAGCCCCGCGGCGATGGCCAAGCTGCTCGTGCGGACCGCGACGAGTGACCGGCACAATGTGCGTGCCCCGGATACGAAGATCTTCTACGTGCGGCTCAAGCAGGATCTTGCTGAGTTGACGCTGCTGCGCACCCCGCACGGTGCGATGAACAAGCGCGCGGAGTTCGCGACGTACCGGGTACTCAGCGGAGACGGCAAGGTCGTGGCGCAGGACAGGTGCAGCACCGATGACAAGCACGAGTTCCGGGCGCCACTGGTGGGCAAGGGGCCGGTGGTCTTCAAGGTTGTCATCGACGACGACCAGCGCGGCGTGTGGACGTTGTCGGGGGACAAGCTGCAGATCGTGACGCAGACCAGCGCGGACTTCCGCATCGGCGGGGTGGGGCGGTCGCGCTTCTATTTCATGGTGCCGGCGGGGACGCAGCAGTTCAGCCTGAAGCTGGTGGGCGTGCATACCGGGCCCTATGGCGCGGTGGTGCTCGATCCGGCGGCCCAGGTGGCGGGGACGTTCCAGGGCAATAACCCCGGCGCAGCGTTGATCCCGGGTGCCCCCCCGGCGCCCGGTGGTGCCGTGCCCGGCCACCCCGAGCTCGGCACGCTGACGGTGACGCCCCCCGCGGCACACACGGGGAAGATCTGGAGCGTGATCCTGACGGCGGCCAGCGACATCGGGATCGAGCTGGTCGGTGTCCCGCCGTACCTGGCGCTGTCGCCGGAGGACTGGTTTGCTCCGCAATAGAAGCAGCGCG
>CAZIWQ010000780.1:0-3916 GCA_964542355.1 uncultured Armatimonadia bacterium | reverse complement strand
TCTCCCGCTTCGCGGGCTCAGGGTGGTCCCGCAAGCGGGACCACGGCGGCGGGGCCTACAACAGCGACGGCGGCAACAGGACCACGGCCACGGCCGCGATCAGCAAGGCAGCAAACCCCGCCGGGATCAGTACCTTCCACGCGAACGTCATGAGCTGATCGATGCGCAGCCGCGGCAGCGTCCAGCGCACCCACAACACGAAGAACACGATCACCCCGGCCTTGCCAAACAGCCACACCACCCCGGGGATGAAACGGTCGATGGCGCCGAACGGCGATAGCCACCCTCCCAGGAACAGCACCGAGACAATCACCGAGATCAGTAGCACGTTGGCATACTCGCCGAGGAAGTAGAGCGCGAACTTCATCCCCGTGTATTCAGTATGATAGCCGGCCACCAACTCGCTCTCGGCCTCCGGCAGGTCAAACGGCTGGCGCGAGACCTCAGCGAACATGCAGATCACAAAGATGATGAGCGGGAGCCACAGCCACGGCTTGCAGACATTCCAGCCCAGCGGGCCGGTGCCGGTCTGCGCCTGCACGATCCCCTGCAGCGAGAGTGTCTCGGCGCACAAGACGATGCACAGCAGGGCCAGCAGCATCGGGATCTCGTAGCTCATCACCTGCGCCGCGGCCCGCACGGCCCCGATGAGCGACCACTTGTTGTTCGAGCCCCAGCCACCCATGATCACACCGAGGATGGTGATGCCGCTGACGCCGGCGAAGTAGAGCAGGCCGATGTTGGCGTCCAGCACCCTGGCGATGACGACATCCCGGTCCCAGGGGACCACGATCCAGACCATCAGCGAGACGGTGAAGAACACGACCGGCCCCAGCGTGTGGAGCACCTTGTCGGCGCCCAGCGGGACAATGTCCTCCTTGAGCAGGAGCTTGATGGCGTCCATCGGTGTCTGGAACAGGCCCTGAGGGCCGACGCGCAAGGGGCCGACGCGCGACTGGATCCACCCGGAGACCTTGCGCTCGGCGTACACCAGCCCCAGCGCGGCCAGCATCATCACCGCGATGGCGATGACGGCCCCGGCGGCCCAGGCCAGGATGTCCACGACCAGGGCGGCCCAGTCAGCACCAAGCCCCCAGCCGGTGAGCAGGGCGACGAGCCAGTCGTGGATGCCGGTCAGCAGGCTGCGTAGCATCGCGGGAGTCACTTGTCGACATCGCCCAGCATGATGTCGAGGCTGGCGATGGCCACCACGGTGTCGGCCACGTACCCGCCGCGCATCAGCTCGGGCAAGGGTTGCAGGTTGAAGTGCGAGGGCGGCCGCCAGCGCAGGCGCAGTGGCCGCTCACTCCCATCGGAGACGAGCGTGCACCCCACCTCGCCGCGCGGCCCCTCGATGCGCTCGTAGACCGCTCCCGGGTCGGGCTTGATCGACCGTGGCACCTTGACGCTGACCTCGCCACCCGGCAGCTTCGCCAGTGCCTGCTCGAGCAGGCGCAGGCTCTGCACCATCTCCTCGCACCGCACGAGGTGGCGCGCCATCGCGTCACACGTGTCGAACACCGGGACATCGAAGTCCAGCTCGGGATAGACGCTATAGCCGAGGACCTTGCGCAGGTCGTGGGCGATACCACAGGCGCGCAGACAGGGCCCCGACATGCCGAAGCGCACGGCCCGTTCGGGCGTGATCGCCGAGACGCCCTCCATCCGCCCCCGAAAGATGCGGTTGCCTGTCAGCAGGTCATTGTATTCCTGCAGCTTCGCCGGGAAATACTCGATGAAGCTCTGCAGGCCGGCGACGAAGTCGGCCGCGAGGTCGTTGCGGACACCACCGATGCGCAGGTAGTGATACAACAGGCGCTGCCCGGTCGTGTCCTCCAGAAGCTGCACCAGCCGCTCGCGGTCGCGGAAGCAGTGCAGGTAGACGGTGACGGCACCGGTGTCGAGGCCCATCGCCGTGAAGTACATCAGATGGCTGGCGATGCGCTGCACCTCGGCCATGATCACCCGGATGTACTCGCAGCGCTCGGTGACCTCGATCCCCAGAAGCTGCTCGACCGCCCGCACGTAGACGAACTCATTGCTCAAAGCGCTAAGATAATCGTAGCGATCGGTATAGGGCACATACTGGGCCCAGGTCACCGCCTCGCCGATCTTCTCGAGCGAGCTGTGGAGGTAGCCGATGTCGGGGTCGGCATCCACGACCGTCTCCCCGTCAAGGCGCAGGAGCACGCGCAGTACCCCATGGGTGCTGGGGTGCTGGGGGCCCATGTTCACGAGCAGCTCATCGGTTATGGGTTCAGGGTCGCTCATGGTGGCGCGAGGGGTCGCGGCCCACAGCCGCTCCTACATGTGTGCGTCCGGGTTCTCGTGCAACGGGTCGCGCGTCAGGTACGGGTGGTCGGCGGGCGCCACGTAGTCTTTGCGCAGCGGATAGCCCTTCCACCCCTCCGGCAGCAGCAGGTGGCGCGGGTCGGGGTGTCCGTCCACGACGACCCCGTACATCTCCATCAGCTCGCGCTCGGCCCACGAAGCGCCGGGCCAGATGTCGGTTGCCGTCGGCACAGCCCCGCCCCGCCGCGGCACCCGCGTCTTCACGCGGACAAGCTGTGCGCTCAGCGGCCGTGACAGGAGGTAGGCCACCTCGAACTCCTCGCCCCAGTCGGTGGCGAACAGGTCGATGAAGTAGTCAAACGGCTCCACCCGCTCCGCCCCCAGGTACGCCAGCGCGGCATGGACGTCGCCGGCGGCCACGACCAGCTCCCAGGCGCCGTCGCGCGCGGTCGTCAGCGCCTCGCCAAAGCGCGCGGCGAGATCGGCCGGAGGGGGCGTCGCCGGGCGGGCGGTGTCACTTGCCACTGACTGCTCGCCCCTCTCGCTTCCCGGGGTCGGCGATCGATTCGCCGCGGATCTTGGCGTGCAGCTTGAGCAGCCCGTCGATGAGAGACTCGGGGCGGGGCGGGCACCCGGGAATGTAGATGTCGACCGGGATGACGCGGTCCACACCCTTGACGACGCTATAGGCGTGCTGGTAGAAGCGGCCGCCACTGACGGCACAGGCACCCAGGGCGACGACCCACTTCGGCTCCGGCATCTGGTGGTAGAGGCGCTCGATCACCGGCGCCATCTTGATCGTCACGGTACCCGCGACGATCATGCAATCCGCCTGGCGCGGTGTGGGCCGCAGGATGATGCCAAAGCGGTCGAGGTCATAGCGCGGGGCGGCCGCGGCGATCATCTCAATCGCGCAGCAGGCCGTGCCGAACTGCAGGCCCCACAGCGAGCACGCCTTCCCCGTGTTGAGCACGGTGTCGGCCAGGCTGATGAAGCGCACGGCCAGCGAGTTGTCTTGATAGTGCCTCGCAGCCCGGCGCAGCGGCTCCTCGGTGAGCGGCTTGATCAGGTCCACCGCAGGTCCCCTTTGCGCCAGACGTAGGCCAGGCCGAGCAGCAGAATGCCGATGAACACGGCCATCTCCACCCCCGGCAGGGCCCCGAGGGCCTCCGGGCGACTGAGCCGGCGGAACACCGTTGCCCACGGGAACAGGAAGATCGTCTCGACCTCGAAGATGACGAAGATGATGGCGATCACATAGTAGCGGACGAAGAAGCGGGTCCAGGCCGGACCGATCGGGGCAATGCCGCACTCGTAGACCAGGCGCTTTTCCGGGTACTGATCGACCGGGCGCAGGATCAGCGCGAACACCAGGCTGATGGCTGCGAACACGAATCCCGCAATGATGAACACGGCCATCGGGCCGTAGACGAGGGCCATCGGGGTGATGCTCCCGGTGCACACGGTGCTCGAAGCGGCGGCGGAAGTATAGTCGTCCCCTCCGCCGCAAGTCAAGGAAGGGGGCGCCCGGAGGGGCCGGATCCCGCAAAGCGGGAACCGCGCCGTGTGTGGTCGTCGCGTGTGGTGGTCGCGTAGGTCGAGCGTCTCGCTCGACAAGACCCGC
>CAZIWQ010000779.1:0-3927 GCA_964542355.1 uncultured Armatimonadia bacterium | reverse complement strand
GCCCACTCAGTCTCGCTCACCTGCCCGACAAGCGGGCAGGGGTCGAACGGCCCGCTTGCCCCGACGCGGTTTTCTGCCCCGCCGCCGTTGTGCCGCTGCCGTCTGTAGGGCGGGGGTTGATCCCCCGCCGCCGTTGGCCGTTGGCCGTGCCGTTCGCCGTCATGGGCGCGCATCCCGCGCGGCAGTACCGCACCGCCGTCGGGGTGCAGTTCCCCGTGCGCCTCCATGTCTCCTCCGGGCGAGCCCTGGCGAACGTGAGTGTCAGGGAGGCACTGCGGGAGCGCCGCGGGCGCCGTGGCCGGGACCGCAGAGCATGTGTCACAGCCGATCGACTCTGCCCGCCACACCTGTGGGGTGCCAGGAACGGGGCCGCGAAGGCACGTGGGAATGCCGTGGACGTCCGGGGGTATCAGACCAACAGGGGCAGTGTTACCGACGGGGGGCAGTCGATGCGCGCATGGAGCCTGGTGCCGAGGTAGCTCGGCGACAGCTCCGTAGCGGGAGTTGTGTGGGGCAGGCGAAGGTCAACGCCGCGAGGGCCTTTGACCCGGCGCGTGATCCGTTTCGTGGCATCGCCCGCGGCCCAGGCAGCCTCCGCCGGCGCCGGGGGTGCCGGGACAATCGCAGGTGGAGCGTGGGGGGAGGGAGGCCCGGCGGCGACCCGTGCCAGCCCGGAAGGCGGCGCCAGCGTGCCGTCTACGGAGACAGCCGCGGCACCGGCCGGGAGGGGACAGTCGGGTCCTGCCGCCACAGCCAGGGCGCACACTAGCAGAACCGCGAGCGAGGCCATCTCGGGGGGGAGCCCGAGCGCCAACTGCGGGCCCGGCGGATGAGATCCCGTACGCATCGTCTCCCTCTCTACTCCCCCGGTACCCTTCACGCGACCTATTCGCCGCGGACGGCGGGGTCTCCTGCCGCTCCGGCACTCGCCGGGCTGGTCATCAGTTCAGGTCCCACAGGTTGATCGGGCTCTCCAGCGCCGTCGGAATCAGGCACTTGACGTGCCCGTCGCAGAATGCGACGTTCGTCATGCCGTTGTGCCGGGCGCAGCAGAGGCCGCCGCCAAAGCATCCGCTATCCATTCTACCGGCGTTGTAGCGGTCGGAGTAACGGAACCCCCGCAACCCGTAGGTGAAGTTGCCGCCCATCCCGGTGTTGATGTCGCCATTCCACTGCAGCACGTCCGTCAAGAGGACAGTGCCCGCCGGATCGGCAATGGCCCCGAGCTTGAGGCCCGGTGAGGAGCCCGTCTGGGAGACGTACTGGCTGATACCATAGCACCCGTCACTGGGGCAGCGGAAGATCTGCCAGTTCTTGAGGTACGGGTAGAGCATGCCAGGATTGCTGGTGCCCTGCCAGTACCAGCGGAACTGGGTCTGGCTGAAGGTACTCGTGTAGTAGAGGTAACACTTGACGATGGTCTCGTCGTAGTCCTGCGCGTACATCATCACGCCCAGGGCAAGCTGCTTGAGGTTCGACTGGCATGAGGCCTGTCGGGCCTTCTCGCGGGCTCTGGCAAAGACGGGGAACAGGATCGCCGCCAGGATGGCGATGATCGCGATGACAACCAGCAACTCGATGAGGGTGAATCCGTGGGTCCTGCGGCCTGCCATTTCGCTCACTCCCGTGATCAGATGACGATGCCCGTGCCTGCGACGGTCGCGGGTGAGAATGCACCTCACTTGGGGGGCCTGGTATCCGGTCACCTGCCCAGTGCGAACGACCAGGCCGGTGGCAGTTGGGCTGACCACTGCACGCACTGAGTGTATACCACTCCATAGCCTATTCTACTCGCGGGGTGGGTTCTCCTGCCGGGAGTCGCCGGGATGTGAAGGTGGACCGCGGACGTGAGCGCCCTGGAAGGGGCGCCAGAGGATAGCGAAGGGCGCAAGCCGCTGGTTCGTCCGTCGCCTTCCTCAAGAGGGGGTGCGCGCGAGGTAGCTGGTCAGTCTGCTTCACCTGTCCAGCAAGCGGGCAGGGGTCGGGCCGGCGCGGCGCGGCAACGTGGCCTGGCAGCCTTGCGCACCCGCCAGACGACCGCGCAGCGGTCTGGGCTCGGGCTAACAGTGGCGCCGGAGGGTGCGAGAGACGGCGTCGTCGCCGCAATCACCCCTCCCGCACGGCCTCGTACATCGCCACCACGTTCTCCGGCGGGACGCGCGGCTGGATGTTGTGGACCTGACAGAAGACGAACCCCCCGCCGGGTGCCAGGTCGCCACAGCGCCGCCTGACCTCCTCCTTGACCTGCGCGGGCGTCCCGCGCTCCAGGACGGTCTGGGTGTCACAGCCCCCACCCCAGAACGTCAGGTCGGCTCCGAACTCACGCTTGAGTTTCGCGCTGTCCATGTTCGCCGCGGCCACCTGCACGGGGTTGATCGCGTCGACGCCGAGCTCGATGAGGTCGGGGAGCAGGTCGTAGATCGAGCCGCACGAGTGCAACAGGAGCGGCTTGCCGCTCAGCCGCTTGACCTGCCCCCACAGGCGCGCGTGGTAGGGCTTCACCATCTCACGGTAGGTGGCCGGTGAGAGCTGCAGTCCGCTCTGGGTGCCGAGGTCGTCATTGACCTGGATGATCGTGCAGCAGTCGCCGACGGCGGCGAGATAGCGGCTCACGCGCTCGGCGTAGCAGTCCACAAGCCGACCCATGAGCGCGTGCGCCAGCGGCTTATCGGCCACGAGGTCCATCATGAAGCGCTCAAAGCCCCGCAGGACCTGTCCGGCGGCGAAGACGTGGACCCACAGGTTACCGACGATGGCCCGGTCGGTGGTGTCATGCAGGTGCCGGGCCTTGCGGCCCAGGTCGGCGAAGTCCTCGTCATTGAAGGCCGGCCAGTCGAAGCTCTGCAGATGCGCGAGGCCGGCCTCGATGTCGGCCGGCGACTGGGCGTCCGCGAGCGGGTGGGCACAGGTGTCGAGATAGTACGAGCCGGCGGGGCAGCGGGCGACTACCGTGCCGTCGGGGGCCAGCAACTCGAGCACGCCGCCCTGGGAGCGGAGCGCGGCCCGCGCCGGCATCTCACAGGCAGTGCCGTCCGCCAGCCGCCACGGCTGCCACTCACGGGGCTCGATCAGCAGCGGCAGCGCGTCGGCGCCCACCCGGTCGAGCACGTCGGGCTCGACCTTCACGATCAGTTGGGAGAGGTCGTAGACCCGCGCCCGCCCGGGCGGGAGGCCGAGCCGGGCGCGGAGCCGGTGGTAGGCGATGGCGTGGATGCCCGACGACTCGGAGGCCCCGAGGTCGACGGGGATGCGGTCCGGCGTGCAGTGGTTCAGAGCGGCGGCGACGCGGGCGCGAGATGTCATTGCAGGCGGTCCCCCCGGGGATGCTCGGCGAGTAGTTGTGCGACGGTTGCCAACAGCTCGGCCAGAGGCACCGGCTTGGGGAGGCAGGTATGTGCTCCGAGCTGTTCGAGCTCACGGGTGAGATGCTGTTCGACGCGGCCGGTCATGACAACCACCGGCGGCGGGTCGGCCAGCTCACGCACGGCGGCCAGTACCTCGCGGCCGCCGCCCCCGGGCATCAGGAGATCCGTGATGACCAGGTCGAGGGCACTGCCGCGGACCGCGGCCACTGCCTCCGCGGTGGACGCCGCCACGGTGACCGCCAGGCCCTCATCGGCGAGGCATTCGGCCACCAGCTCGCGCAGCTCGGCCTCGTCCTCGGCCAGCAGCACCCGCGGCTGTGCGGCGGCGGGCACGTCCGTCCCGTCGGCGGCGAGTGGCGTCTCCTCGGCCTCGGCGGGTGCCGCCGCCAGTGCCGGCAGGCGCACCGCGACGGTTGTGCCGGCGCCGAGCTGGCTCGTGACAGTCATGGTGCCTTCGTGAGCCGCGACGACGCCGTGGGACACCGAGAGCCCGAGGCCGCTGCCGGCCGCGTCCCCTTCGCCGAGCAAGCCCTTCGTCGTGAAGAACGGCTCGAACAGGTGG
>CAZIWQ010000778.1:0-3939 GCA_964542355.1 uncultured Armatimonadia bacterium | reverse complement strand
GTCGATGACATAGATGAAGGGCGTTGCGGTGAGTTGCGTCGCCGCGTGCGCGCCGGCAGTCAGCAGCAGAGACATCAAGACGAGACGCCAGGCCATGGGCCATGCCTCCTCGGAGGGTTGCTTTGGAGGGATCGAGCTCGCGCGCGACTACCCGCACTGCGTCCGGTAGGTCTTCCCATCGGAAGCGACGGTGATCGTGCCGTCGCGGCCCGTGACGTACACCTCGGTTGCGGTCTCGCCGAAGCCGGTCAGCGCCGAGCAGCTCCCCAGCCAGTCCGCGAAGAGGCTAATGCCGACCCAGCGTGGCTGCGTGGCGGCGGCGAACTCCGGCGCTGTGTGCAGGCCGTGCCCCGGTGCCACCAACAGGTCGCAGCGGAGCTTCTCCTCACCGCAGGCGGGGACCAGGAACCGCGCCTGGTCGCCCTGCTCGATGTCGCCCGGGAGGAGGAACACTAGCTCACCGTGCCGGATGCGGAGCATCAGCGAGTTGCTGTTGAGCATGTAGTGGGCGGCGGGGTTTTGGTCCGCATGCGAGCCGGCGCCGGGGTCGCTGAAGTAGCCCGCCGGTGGCGCGATGACCGCCACCTCCAGCGCCGGGTCGAGGTCCAGCCGGGCCCCGGCGGTGACGGCCTGGTAGGCTCCGGGCCGGGCTGCAAACTGCTCGCGCAGTCTCTCGTAGTGCGTGAGCTCGGTGTTGTAGTGGTCGTCCCGCTCGCCGGCGAAGACGTAGCCGTTGTCGATGAGCCGACGGATGGGCACGTTGTCCACCAGCCAGATGAGCCCGCCGAAGTGGTCGTAGTGGGCGTGGCTGATGATGACGGCATCCACGGTCGTGATGCCGTGCTCTGATAGGAACGGCGCGATGAGGTCCCGGCCGGTGTTGTGGTCGCCCAGCCAGCCGTTCCCGGCGGGGTAGCCGGTGCCGGTGTCATACAGGTAGGTATGGCCGCCGGGTGTCTGGAGCACGATCGCGAGCCCGACTCCCTCACCGACGTTGGGGATGTTCAGGATCGTGAGCGAGAAGTCGGGGGGAGCGCCCGATGCTGGTGAGGGGGAGATGTTGGTCGACGAAGTCATTGTGTTGCCTCCGTTCGCCCCGGTTGCTCTGCGGGGACCAGTCCCACATTCGGGCGATGTCCTCAGACGGCGCGAGAAGCCTTCCGCCTGCGGTCTGCCGCGACCTGCGTGCGGTGGCGGAGGTGACGCGACCGGTTGGGCGGCTCGGCTTGCCTGTGCGCGCGGCTCGGCTGGTGGCTCGCGTGGGGTTGCGCGCCGGGGCTGCCTGCGTCGTCCCGCCCGCAGGGCGGTCGGCGTGCGCTCCCCGGGGGAGCGTACCGTCACCTAGCCCCGGGGCTAACTGGCCGCGCGTCGCGGGGCCGAACGTGCTTCGCACGTGACGGTCGACGGCCATGGCCACGGCCCGCTTACTGACGTGCGCGGCTCGGTTGATGGGCAGCGTGGCCGAGCCGCGCACGTAAGTGAGCGGACCCCGTTGGGGAAGGGAAGCAAGAACAGGAGGAGGAAGACAGACGCTGGTGTCGCCAGAGCAGCATGGATGAGGCGCTCGGCGGTGCGCACAGCCTCGCGCACCCCGGGCCGCGAAGGAGCGACCAGCCCCGCCATGATAACCCGACTCCTGCTGCTTCTGTCGCTGACATGCGCCGCGCCGGTGCTTGCCGTGGGTGTGCCGGCGGAGCCGTATGTCCCCGACGATCACACGCTGTTCCTGCACCACTTCGACGGCGAGACCGATCAGCTCGGCCTCACCGCGAACCTCGCGCAGGGCGCCGCCGGGCCGGCCGGCCTCCCCAGAGGCGAGCCACGCTTCGTGGCAGGCAAGTTCGGCAAGGCCCTCGTGTGCTCGCCCAACTCCGCCGGGCTGAGCTACTCCGCCGGAAAGAACCTGCACCCCTCGGGCGGCACGATCGAGTTCTGGGTCACCCTCCCGGACTTCGATGCCGGTAACAAGGACAACATGCGGTTCTTCTTCACGGCTGCGGGCAAGCGCCTGGAGCAGACCCGGCTCACCATCGGCCTCGGACGGTTCAACTCCGCTCGCACCGGCGCGAAACCCGACGATATCTTCGCCGACCTGCTCGACGGGGAGCTGGGCCTGCGGCACTCGGTCGCCGACTGGAAGCCGAACGAGTGGCACCATCTCGCGCTGCTGTGGGATAGAGAACACGCCCGGCTGGTGGTCGATGGCGTGCGGGTGGCGGAGGGAGCGCACTCACCGCTGGAGCCGGAAGTGCACTTCGCCCCGGGCGGGCTGGCGCTGTGTGTCATCGATGAGCTTCGCATTTCGGACATCATGCGGACCGAGTTGGAGGTGCACAACGCCGTGACTGAGCAGACGCGGAGGAACACCATCGCCGAGGCACCCATCCCGCCGCCGGGAGAGTGGCCGGAGCTACCCCGGCCGCCGCTGCGCCCGGCGGTCGTGAAGCTGACACCGGGTGCCCCCAACCTGTTCATCGATGACTATCTCGTCGAGTCGGCCGACAAGCTGCTGCGCCGGCCGGGCGAGGTGCGCAAGTATGAGGGCAACCCGGTCCTCGTGCCGGAAGGCCTGTGGGAGGAGACTGCCGCCTTCCCCTTCGGCGGCGGCGTCTATCGCCTCCCCGACGGCACGTGGCAGATGTGGTACAACACCTACATCCGCTGGCTGCAAGACCGGAGCCGCACCAGCGTCTGCTACGCCACCTCCGGCGATGGCATCCGCTGGCAGAAGCCGAAGCTGGGGCTGGTGGAGGTGCGTGGCAGCAAGGACAACAACGTCGTGCTGGCGGCCGGGCAGGACAATGCCAGCGTGATCTACGACCCGGCCGACCCCGATCCGCAGCGCCGCTACAAGCTGGTGGCCCATCGCGGCGGACCCGAGGGCAATGGCCTGTATGGCTACACCTCCCCGGACGGCATCCACTTCGCCGAGATGCCGCACATCCTGGTGAAGGGCGGCGGCGACCGCAGCAGCCTGTGGCATGACACGCTGCACAACCGCTACGTGATGTTCTCGCGGTTCCTGTCGATCGTGCCGCGCCGCCTCGTGTTTGAGTTCACGAGCGGCGACTTCGCGGCGTGGACGCCGCCCCAGCTCATCCTCAAGTACAGCGCGATCGACCAGCCGCAGGGGATCGAGCACTATGGCGCGGCGGCCTTCGCCTACGGCGACGTCATCGTCGGTTTCCTGGAAATGTTCCACTACCCGTACCGCCGGCTGGACACGCAGCTCATCTGCAGCCGCGACGGCCTGGCCTGGGAGCGCGTCTGCGACGGACAGGTGTTCCTGCCAAACGGGCCGCAGGGCGCGTTCGACGAGTTCTGGGCGTTCCCGGCGACCAGCCCGCCGGTGCGCGCGGGCGATGAGCTGTGGGTCTACTATCAGGGGCGCGGCTCGGCGCATCCACCGCCCGATGCAGCGATCTGGCCGGGCAGCGATCCGTCCGGGAGAGAGCGCCATTCGCTGTGGGCGGCGACGGGCCTCGCGAAGCTGCGCCTGGATGGCTTCGCCTACCTGCACAGCACCGGCGAGACGGCGACGCTGACGACGGTGCCGCTGCAGTTGCGAGGGCCATCCCCGGAGGGGACTGATCCCGCCGGCCGCCACCTCTTCGTCAACGCCAATGCCGACAACATGCCGCATGGCAGCTCGTGGCTGAAGGTCGGGTTGCTGGATGAGAGCTTCACGCCGCTTCCGGGCTTCGCGATTGACCAGTGCGAACCGATGCGAGTCGACAGTGTGGCCTGGCAGGCGAAGTGGAGCGGCGCGGCCGATCTCCGCGACCTGCGCGAGAAGCCGTTCCGCCTCCAGTTCCAGTGTCAGAACACGCGGCTGTACTCGTTCACGCTCAAGTAGGCGGGCAAGGGGCGCGGCGGACGGGGGCCGTCGGCCGTTGTAGGGCGCGTCCCGCAAGGCGGGATGGCGCGCCGAGGTCCATC